>JANNKG010000259.1:0-1696 GCA_031396185.1 Burkholderiales bacterium
TAAAGGCCGTCGTCGTCGTCGATGAGGAAGAGCGGCTTCTCGCCGAAACGGTCGCGCGCGAGGTACAGGCGCTCGTTGCGGCCGTCCCAGATCGCGAACGCGAACATGCCGCGCAGGCGTTCGACGACCTTGTCGCCCCAATGCTGGTAGGCGCGCAGCAGCACTTCCGTATCGGAATCGGTGGTGAACCGGAAACCGCAGGCCGCGAGCTCGTCGCGCAGCTCGCGGAAATTGTAGATCTCGCCGTTGTAGGTGAGCGCGAGCTGGGCTTCGGCGTCGACCATGGGCTGGTGGCCGCCGTTCGGGTCGATGATGGCGAGGCGCCGGTGGCCGAGGAACACACGGTTCCCGTCCGTGGTGCGGTACTCGCACGCGCCGTGGCCGTCGGGCCCGCGATGCTCGATCGACTGCAGCATGCGCTCGAGCGTGGCGCGCGTCATGAGGCTCCTGAGGTTGACGACACCTCCGGCGATTCCGCACATGGCGTTACTCCTTGCGGCCCGCGGCGCTGAGCGCCGCGTCCGCATGCAGGTGGTGCGATAAGCGCGCGGGCGGCAGCAGCGCGAAGCCGGTGCTGGCGAGGGTCATTCCCCCGGCGAGCGCGTCGTAGTGCAGGCGCAGGTGCTCGGCGAGGCGTTCGATCGAATAGGCGGCGCGCACGCGCTTGCGGCACGCCCGGCTCATCCACGAGAGCTGGTCGCGATCGCCGGCAAGTCTCACCAACGCCTCGGCGATCGACCTGCCATCGCGCGCGGGCACGATGAATCCGTGGGTCCCGTGGGTCATGACGTCGGGGATGGCGCCCACCGGGGTTGCGATGACCGGGATGCCGGCCGCCATCGACTCGAGCAGCGCATACGGCAATCCCTCGGAATAGCTCGCGAGCACCATCGCATCGGCGGTCGCGAAGAACTTCACCTTCTCGGCGCCGAACACCGGCCCCACGAAGGTCACGCGTGGGGCGATTCCCAAGGCCACGGCGTAGCGGCGCAACCGCGACTCTTCGGCGCCGTGCCCCGCGATCGTGAGGCGCGCGTCCACCCCCAGCTCGGTGGCGAGGCGCAGGCCCTGGAGTGTCTCGTACAGGCCCTTGTCGCGCGCCACGCGCCCGATGTAGACCAGGCGCAGCGGGTGATCGGCGCGCGAGCGCACCGTCGGGATGCGGCTGAACGGCCGGCAGTCGATGCCGTTGGGAAGCGCCACGATCTCCTGCGTGGGCACGAAGCGGCGATAGGCATCGAGCTCGACCTTTGCCAGGACCACCACCAGGTCCGGTAGCGTCAGCGTCCAGTGCAGGAATCGCGTGAGGAGCGCCCGGCCCGCGAAGAATCGCTGGGGGAGCTCGCCGCCGTGAACCTGGTAGAGGACGCGCGTGCGCAGCAGCTTGGCCACCGCGAGATAGGCGAGGTCGCGCCAATAGGCGCGCGCATTCAGCGAGGTGTTTAGATGCACCACCGACACGCGTCGAAGCAGGATCGTCACGAACAATGCGAAGGGGCTCACGGCCAGCCGCAGCAGGCGCCCGAGCGGGCCCTCGTCACGTCCCTCGGAACCCACCTGGAAATGCGCAAGCTCGAAATCGTCGTCGAGCGCCGAGTCCATCAGCAGGTTGAGATGGGTGCTCACGCCGCTGACGGCGGCGCGATGCGGCCCGAGGAGCAGGACGACGGGGCGATTCACGAGTTCTCCTGGAGGG
>JANNKG010000184.1:0-5694 GCA_031396185.1 Burkholderiales bacterium
GCGCAATCTCCTCACACCGACCTCCTGGGTGGGCGAAGAAGCCAACAAGTACCTCGACAGTCTCAACGGCAAGTACGAACAAGCGCTGATCGGGCTCGGGGCGATCAAGAAGTAGGCCTCGAGAAAAGACGCCGGTGCGCAACGCCGACCGCATCGCCGGGGCTGCGCTGCTGGCCTTCGCGGTCGCCTTTTCGGCCGGCGCGCTGAAGTACTACACCTACTGGGGTCCCGGCGGCCCCGGCTCTGCATTCCTGCCCTTCTGGCTGGGCGTCGCCATGGCGGTGCTGGCCGCGTTGATGTTGGCGGGCACCCGGCGGACGAGTAGCGCCCCCGCCGAGGAGCTGCCGCGCAGCGACGGATTCAAGCGCGTGCTGCTGGTCCTCGCGGTTACCACCGCCTTCGTCGCACTTCTGAACGTCGTCGGCATGATCCTGGGAACCGCCCTGTTCCTGGTCGTGCTGATGCGGCTCCTCGATCGGATTCCATGGCCACTCACGCTGGCGGTTGCGGCGGCGGCGGCCGGGTTTAACTACCTCGTCTTCACCTTCTGGCTGCGGGTGCCGTTTCCCGTGAGCGTGTTCGGATTCTGATGCCGCGCCGATGGATTTCCTGAACAACCTCGTCCTCGGCTTCTCCGTCGCAGTGACACCCTTCAACTTGTTGATGGCGGTATCGGGCGTCATCATCGGCATGCTGATCGGCGCGCTGCCAGGCGTGGGGCCGGCCTCCGGGGTGGCGCTGCTCCTCCCCCTGACTTTCGGCATGCCCCCGACGTCGGGAATCATCATGCTTGCCGCCCTCTATGCGGGTTCGATGTACGGCGGCACCATCACCGCGGTGCTCATCAACACGCCCGGCGAATCGGCCTCGGTCGTGACCTGCCTCGATGGCTACCAGATGGCGCTGCAAGGGCGCGCGGGCCCGGCGCTGGGCATTGCCGCCATCGCCTCGTTCATCGCCGGCACTTTCGGGGTGGTCCTCCTGATGCTGGTCTCGCCCGCGCTGGCGAAATGGGCGCTTTCATTCGGACCCCCCGAGACTTTCGCGCTGATGCTGCTCGGCCTCACCACCGTCACCTTGCTCACGGGGGAGAACGCGGTCAAGGGTTACATCAGCATGGTGCTGGGCTTGATGCTGGCCGTGGTCGGGTTCGACGTCATTTCGGGAGATGCGCGATTCGCCTTCGGCATCCCCGAGATGATGGATGGAATCGATTTTCTGCCGGTCGCCATCGGGTTATTCGGCCTCGGAGAAGTTCTCGCCGGGGCAGGGAGAGCCGCCCAGGCCCCGATCGCCAAGGGGCGCTATGGCCTGCGGGACGTGATGCCAAGCGCCCTCGACTGGGCCCGCAGCCGCTGGGCCATCGTTCGCGGCACCCTCCTCGGTTTCTTTGTCGGCGTGCTGCCGGGCGCGGGTCCCACCATTGCCTCATTCCTTGCCTACGCGGTGGAGAAGAAGGTCTCCCGGCACCCGGAAGAATTCGGTCGCGGAGCGATCGCAGGCGTGGCAGGCCCCGAAGCGGCCAACAACGCGGCCGCCACCGGGGCGATGGTGCCGATGCTCACGCTTGGCATTCCGGGCTCGGCCACGACGGCCATCATGCTGGGCGGCCTGATGATGTGGGGCCTGCGGCCGGGCCCGCTGCTATTCGAGAAGAATCCGGAGTTCGTATGGGGGCTCATCGCCTCGCAGTACATCGCCAACGTGATGTTGTTGATCCTCAGCACCGCCTTCATTCCCATGTTCGTGCGGGCGCTGCGGATTCCCTACGGCATCCTCATGCCGCTCATCATCGTCTTCTGCATCACCGGCGCGTACTCGCTGAAGAACAGCGTCTGGGATGTTGGGCAGATGCTGATTTTCGGCCTGCTCGGATACGCAATGAAGAAGTTCGGCTATTCGCCCGCCGCGCTCACGCTGGCGGTGGTGCTGGGCCCGTTGGCGGAACGGGCCCTGCGGCAATCCCTGATCATTTCCGATGCCGGGATGGGGATCTTCTTCCTGCGCCCCATTTCCGCGGTACTCATCACCGCCGCGCTCGTCGCGGTGGCGGTGCCGATGGTGCGCGGGCTGGTGGCGGCGCGGCGCAGACATTTCGGGTAGGGAAGTTCTCTCACGTATCCGGCGATCGCCGACTGAGGAAGGAGAAAGAACGCGCCTGCGAGTGGGGGTGAAATACACCTCGCGAGGCGCGCCTGGTTCTTCGTCGGGCTGATGATCCGGAATCAAGCCGGCCGATCACTCGCTGAGAGCAGCGGGATCGAGCTCCTCGAGAAGTGGCGGCAGCGGGCAGTCGAGCACCGCGCCGACGGTGCGCATCAGCGCCGCCTCGATGATGCGAATCGACCCGTCGGCGCTCACCGCGGCGAAGAGGCCCTTCACCAGCACGGCCTTCGGCATCGGCGCGAGATCGCGCAGCTTCTCGAGCACTTCGCCCGCCCGCTCAAAACCGAGGTCCTTGCGCGCGAGCAAGGCGGCGTCGACCATTCCCAGCTCCTTGGCGCCGGCCTGGAATGCCGCCGCGGCGTCGCGATCCGCATTCGGCCCGCGATGGCATCCCGGGTGCACCACGAGCGAAAGCAGGAAGAGCGCTTCATCACGCACGTCGGCGAGCGATTTGTATTTCGGCGCTCCCGATCCCGCGCGCGGCGTGAACTGCAAGCGCACGAGCGTAAACACCACGAACTCGAAGATGCCGACGCGGCGGTCCGCGTGGATGACTGCCTGGCTGGCGTTGAGGAGATCGGACTGCGCCTCGGGGCTCGCGAGCTTCAGCGCCGGAAGCGCGAGGTCGATGACGAGAAGGTAGTAGGCAGGGCCGACGGAGCGTATCTCCTGCGCGATCGCGCCGGCCGCATCGGCAAGTCGCGCGGCACCGGCGACCTTGACCGCGGCGAGCTGCGACTGCATCACCGCATCCTGGTTGGCGAGCAGAAGCGCGATCACGATGGCCGCCGCGCCTTCGGGCTCGCGGGCGCGCTCGCGCACGCCTTGCGGGATCGCCGCGAGCATGCGCTTGGCGATGTCCACTTTCTTGTCGTCCACAGTACCCACGAGACGCGCGCTCTCCCGCGGCGAGCGGCCCCACGCCTGCGCGGGGTCGCCCTCGCGCGCCTCCGAAGGCGCCGCGGACGTGCCGCCGAAGCCGACAGCAGCCTCGGGCACCGCGAGGGAGGAAGTGTCCGTAGCCACGATGCGCTTGACCCGGTAGCCCGACGGCTGGAAGCGCGGATTCACGCGCTTGATGCGTTCCGCGAGGGGCGGGTGCGTCGCGAAGAGCGTGTCCAGTCCCATGGTGATGCCTTGGCCGAAAAACATGTGCGATACGTCTTCGGCGTGCCGGCTGGTCACCAGCGACGTGCGTCCGGACGCGCGCATCTGGTCGAGCGCTCCAGCGAGGCCATCGGGATTTCGCGTGAACTGCACGCTCGACGCGTCGGCGAGGAATTCACGCTGGCGCGACAACGACGCCTTGATGAGCCGCGCGAAGAAGAGGCCGACATAGCCCACCACGTAGAGGCCGATGCCGAGTGCCCACAATGCCGCGACGTCCTTGGACTTCGATTTTCCCGAGCTCGAGTCGGAGCTCGAGCCGCGCAGGTTGCGCAGGATGAAGCCGCCCACGGCGCCCAGGAAGACGATGCCCGCGAGCACGCCCATCATGTGAATGTTGAGCGACATGTCGCCGTTCACGATGTGGCTGAACTCGTGGCCAATGACCGCCTGCAGCTCGTCGCGGTTCAACGTCTCGAGGGTGCCGCGCGTCACGGTGACGGCGGTGCGCGAGACGTCGTAGCCCGCAGCGAACGCGTTGATGCCCGCTTCCTCGTCCATCACGAAGACGGCGGGAACACGCGTGCCCGCGGCGATCGCCATCTCCTCGACGACGTTCAGCAGGCGACGCTCGAGAAGATCGGTGGCGTTGGGCATGATCCGGCGCCCGCCCACCATCGCCGCGACGGTTTCGCCGCCGCCTGCGCGCAGCCTCAGGACCTCCCACAAGCTCACCGCGAAGATGGCGCCCACGGTGATCAGCGCGCCCCCTGCGTAAAGCTGGCGCGGCATGGCCTCCTCGAAGCCGATGGCCCACGCGAGCGCCAGCACGAAATCCACCGCGACGACGATACACACCACCGCGGCGATGAAGAGCGCGGTCATCACGCGCGTGTTGCGGCGCGCGACCTGCTGGCGTTCGAAGAAATTCATGGCCGCGGATCGGCCGCGGGACGCTAGAACTTGACCTGGGGCGCCTTGCGCTCTTCCGGCGCTTCCGTCGCCTGCAGCAGCTCCGCGGCGGTGAAGCCGAACATGCCGGCGAAGATGTTGTCGGGGAAGGATTCGCGCTTGGTGTTGTACTCCATCACCGAATCGTTGAACGCCTGGCGCGCGAAGGAAACCTTGTTCTCGGTGCTGCCCAGCTCTTCCTGGAGTGCCAGCATGTTCTGGTTCGCCTTGAGGTCCGGATAGGACTCGGCCAGCGCGAACAGGCGGCCGAGCACGCCGGTCAACGCGCCCTCGGCCTGGCCCAGCGCCTGCATCGCTTGCGGATTGCCGGGGCTGGCACCGGCGGCTTGCGCGGCGCCCACTGCGTTGTTGCGCGCCTTGATCACCGCCTCGAGCGTCTCACGCTCGTGCTTGATGTAGCCCTTCACCGTCTCGACCAGGTTGGGAATGAGGTCGTAGCGGCGCTTCAGCTGCACGTCGATCTGCGCGAAGGCGTTCTTGAAGCGGTTGCGAGACGCCACCAGCCCGTTGTAGATCATGATCGCCCAAATCGCGACCCCGAGGATCAACGCCAGAGAAATCCAGCCTCCCGTGCTCATCGTTTGTCCTCTCCCCTTGTTGATTTCGCCAATGGTACCGGCTTGCCCGGATCGCCGCCGATCTCGGCCGCCACGAATGTCCCGCCCTGATACCTTTCGCTCGACGGATCGGCGTCCGGTTTTTCTTTGCGAAGCGAACGAGGTGCTTGTAGCGATCCGGGATGTGGCGGCAGAGCAGCTCCAGCCACTCGGCACCGGGCATGAGATGGAAAATGCGCTTCATTGGGGGTTCTGGCGGAGAGGGCGGGATTCGAACCCGCGTTAGGTAATTAGCCTAAACACGCTTTCCAGGCGTGCGACTTAAACCGCTCATCCACCTCTCCGGTGGCACGACAAATATGACCCTCTCCCCAACCCTCTCCCACGGGAGAAGGAGAGCGCGCGGAAAACAGCCCGAAATTATACCTTGCCGGAACGTCCGAACGCGACGCTCTCAGCGCCGCAGCGCCTGCCAGCGGAATCCGTAGAGCTGCCGGTAGAAGAGGAATATCACCACCGCGATCATGACTCCATGCACCGGCCACAGGCCCAGCCAGCCGGGAATCTTGCCCTGCGCGGTGTAGGCCTGGAAGACCGACAGGAGGTTGTTGTAGAGCGCGTAGATCAGCACCGCGAAGACCAGGTTCCACGAGCCCCCGGAGCGCGGGTTCACCATGGCCAGCGGGATGGCGAAGAGCGCCATGATGAGCACCGCCAGCGGGAGTGCCAGGCGCCAGTGCAGCTCGGCAATCAGCTCGGGCTTGCGCTCGACGAGCAGGTCCAGGGTGGCGGTCGCCTTGTTGGAAGGCGCCTCGCGGGCGGCCTCCAATAGAATCGCTTCGCCCTTGAGCCCCTGAGGATAGCCACTTCCGTCCAGGCGCTCGTGGTGTTG
>JANNKG010000209.1:0-3687 GCA_031396185.1 Burkholderiales bacterium
GTCGCGCGCATCCGCGGGGAAGTGGCTGATGCCGATCGAGCACGAGGTGTTCAACGCCTGGCCCTCGACCAGCATCGGCGCCCCCATGGCCGAGATCATCTTCTCGGCCACCTGCTGGATGCCGTCGTCTTCGTTCTGCAGGTCCTCCAGGATCACGGCGAACTCGTCGCCCCCGAGCCGCGCGACGGTGTCGGAGGCGCGCACGCAAGCCGTGAGGCGGTCCGCCACGCCCTTCAGCAACTCGTCCCCCACATGATGGCCGAGGGAGTCGTTGATGGTCTTGAAGCGGTCGAGGTCGATGAACATGAACGCGAAGCCGGTGTGGTGCCGGGCGGCGTTCACCACCCCCTGCTCGAGGCGGTCGTGCAGCAGCACTCGATTGGGCAACCCCGTGAGCGGGTCGCGCGTGGCGAGGAACTCGGCGCGCTCCTCGGCCATCTTGCGCTTGGTGATGTTGGTGGAGGTGCCGGTCATGCGCAGCGCCTGGCCGCTGCCATCGCGCTGCGTAACCTTCCCGCGGGAGTGCACCCAGATCCACTCGCCGGCGGCGTTGGGCACGCGATACTCGCAATCGAACTCCTCGCTCACGCCTTTGGCGGCGTTGCCGATCGCCACGCGGAACACCTCGCGGTCGTCGATGTGGCTCCAGCCCAGCACCTCGTCGCCCGAGAACGTCGATTCGCGCGGGGGATCGCCGAGCAGCGCCGACCAGCTCTCGTTGAAATACACGCGGCTGTGCTTCAGGTCCCAGTCCCACAGCGCGAGGTTGGAGCTGGTGAGCGCCAGGTCGAGGCGCTCCTTGGCACGCACCATCTGCTGCTCGGTGCGCTTGCGAAGCGTGATGTCGCGCGCGATGCCGATCATGCAGACGCGCCCGCCGAGGGTGACCGGCCGGCCGCTGAGGAGGTAGGGGCGGATGTTGCCACCGCGATCGAGGACCTCGGCCTCGATGGTCATGTCGCGGCCCAGCTCGAAGACGTCGCGCATGCCGGCCGCGACCGCCTCGCGGTCCTGCGGCGAGATGAAGTCCACCGGGCTCATTGAGCCGATCTCGGCGTCGGTGTAGCCGATCGCCGCGGCGAGCGCGGCATTCCAGCGCAGGATCGTGCCCTCGGGCGACACCAGGTAGAAAGCCCCGGTGAGGTTGTCGAGCACCGCATCGACGAACTGGCGCTCCTGGACGCAACGCTCCTCGGCCTGGAGCCGGCGGCGCACCTCCTCCTCGAGGCGATCGGCCGTGCTGGGAACCTTCGGCCGTGGGAGCGCTTCGCGCGCCAGACCGTCTCGCAGCGCCTCCACCCGCGCGACCGCGAGCGAAGCCAGGTTGAGCAACGCGGTGCGTTCATTGCGGCCGAGCGAGCGCGGGATCGGGTCGAGCACGGTGAGCGTGCCGATCAGCTCCCCCGCGCTCGATACCAACGGCACCACGCCGAGGAAACGCGCCCTCGGGCCGGCGGCGACCATCGGATGGTGGCGCCACTCGGTGAGCGAGGCGTCCTCCACGAACAGCGCCTGGTCGAGCACCCCTGCCGCAAGCGCGAGGCTGCGTTCGGCGGGCAATTCGGAGAAGCTCACGCCGACGCGGGCGCGCAGACGCTCGCATCCCGCGTCGACGAAGGAAATCCAGGCGACCGGGAAGCCGCCGACGTCGACCGCGCGGCGCAGCAGCTCCTCGAGCGCCGATTGGGGAACCTGCACGGCGGCCACGCTAGGCGACCTCGCAAACCACGGGGGCGTGGTCGGAGGGGCGCTCGAGCTGGCGTGGGGAGACGTCGATCACGCAAGAGCGGCAGGCGCGCGCGAGCTCCGGTGACAGCAGCACGTGGTCGATGCGAAGTCCCATCTTCCGGCGGAACGCGTTCATGCGGTAATCCCACCACGTGTACGACTTCTCGGGCTGCTCGAACAGCCGGAAGGAATCGGCGAGGCCGAGGTCGAAAAGCCGGGTGAGCGCCGCGCGCTCGGGCTCGCTGAAGAGGATTTGCCCCGCCCAAGCCGCGGGATCGTGGACGTCGCGGTCGGCGGGCGCCACGTTGAAGTCGCCCAGGACTGCCAGGCGCGGATGCGCGGCCATCTCCACGGCAAGCCACGCCGCGAGTGCCTCGAGCCAACGCAACTTGTAGGCATACTTTTCGGAGCCGACGCTCTGGCCGTTGGGCACGTAGACGCTCACCAGCCGCAGGCCTGCGATGTCGGCGGCGATCACGCGGCTCTGTTCGTCGGTGAACTCCGGGATGCCGCGGCAAACCCCCGCCGATTCGACGCGGCTCAGGATCGCGACGCCGTTATAGGTGCGCTGGCCGTTGTGCACGCTGCAATATCCCGCAGCCTGCAGCTCGGCGGCGGGAAATTTTGCGTCTTCGCACTTCGTTTCCTGCAGGCAGACGGCGTCGGGGGAATTCGTGGCGAGCCAATCGAGCAGGTGCGGGAGCCTCACCCGGAGCGAGTTCACGTTCCAGGTTGCAATCTTCATGGTTTGAAGCGCTTATTGCGTCCGCGGTCCGGGCTGTCCCGGCAACCGGGAGCGCGCGTAGCCCGCCTCGTCGAGCGCGGACTGCCACTCTTCCTCAAGGTAGCCCTTTACGGCGTTGTCGCCGACCAGCAGCAGCGGCACCTGCGGACCGCCCGCGAGCCTCGTCAGCTCCGCGAGGGTCTCGGGACTGGACTTTGCGTTCCTCTCGCTGAACGGGATCCCACGCCGGTTGAGCAACGCTCGCCCCTTGACGCAGACATCACCACACTCGTCGCTTACGAAGAGAACCACCGGGCTGCGGCGCGTCGCCATCTGGGTGGCGTAGGGCACCTGACCCTCATCCACCAGGCCGCCGCCCATGCGCCGCTGCGTCGAGTCTTTCGCATCCGCGGGCGGAGGGCTATCGGAGAATTGCACCTTGCCGTCCTTGTCCACCCAGCGGTAGACGGTGGACTGCGCCTGAACCTGCAGGCTCGCCAACAGCAGCGCCACGCATGCCGCGCGAAGCACGATCGAATCTCCCATCGCCCCTGCCTCCGTTGCGTGGCCCGCTGGAGAACGCATGTGATCGATTACGAGGCCACCGTCATTCCATTATGACGCAGAAGCGCGTCGATCTGAGGCTTGCGGCCGCGGAAGGCCACGAACGATTCGAGCGCCGGGCGGCTGCCTCCGCAGGCAAGCACCTCGCGCCGGAAGCGCGCGCCGATCTCGGGGTTGAGCACGCCGCCTTCCTCGAAAGCCCCATAGGCATCCGACGAGAGGACTTCGGCCCATTTGTAGCTGTAGTAGCCCGCCGCATAACCGCCCGCGAAGATGTGCGAGAACTGGTTCGGGAAGCGGTTGTACTCGGGGGTGGGCGTCACCGCGACCTGGCGGCGCACCTCGTCGAGGAGTGCGACCACGCCGCCCGGGGCGGGCGCGGGGCCGGCGTGCAGCTTCATGTCGAAGAGGGAAAACTCGAGCTGGCGCACGAACTGCATTCCCGACTGGAAGTTCTTGGCCGCGAGGAGCTTGTCGAAGAGCTCACGCGGCATGCGGCGGCCGGTGTCCACGTGGCGTGTCATGGGCGCCACGACATCCCACTCCCAGCAGAAATTCTCCATGAACTGGCTGGGCAGCTCGACCGCGTCCCATTCGACGCCGTTGATGCCCGAGACCCCAAGCTCATCGACCTGAGTAAGGAGCTGGTGCAGCCCGTGGCCGAACTCGTG
>JANNKG010000217.1:0-1670 GCA_031396185.1 Burkholderiales bacterium
CGAGGATTTCCGCGAGGCGATTCGCGAAGTGCGGGAGAAGTAGCGCTTCGACGTGCCCTCGACCTTTTCCGCCGAAGACCACGGTTTCATGACCCGCGCCATCGCGCTCACCGCGCGCGGCCGCGACACGGCCACGCCCAACCCGAGCGTGGGCTGCGTGATCGCGAAGGGCGGGCGCATCATTGGCGAGGGCTGGCACGAGCGCGCGGGCGAGCCCCACGCCGAGGCGCGAGCGCTCGCCGCGTGCAGCGAGTCCCCTGAAGGCGCGACCGTCTACGTCTCGCTCGAGCCGTGCGCCCACCAGGGCCGCACGCCGCCCTGCGCCGATGCGCTGGTGGCCGCCCGCGTAGGCCGCGTGGTTGCCGCGATCGAGGATCCCAACCCATTGGTGCACGGCAGCGGTGCGACGCGACTCCTCGATGCGGGGATCCGTTACGACAGCGGCCTCATGGCCGCCGAGGCCGAGGAGGTCCATGCCGGTTTTCTCATGCGCATGCGGTCGGGCCGGCCGTGGATGCGCATCAAGGCCCCCGCCTCGCTCGACGGGCGCATCGCGCTCGCCAACGGCGAGAGCCGGTGGATCACCGGGGAAGACGCGCGCCGCGACGTCCATCTTCTGCGCGCCCGTTCGTGCGCGATGCTCACCGGCATTGGCACGGTGCTGCGCGATGACCCCGAGCTCACCGTGCGACACGTGCCCTGCACGCGCCAGCCGCGCCGGGTGCTGATCGATAGTCGCCTCGACGTGGGCCTCGACGCCAAAATTCTGAAGGGCCCGGGTGCGATCATCTTCACGGTCAGCGACGACGCACGCAAGCGCGAGCGGCTCGAGGCGCTTGGCGCGGAAGTGGTCTCCGCGCCGCTCGATCGGGAAAAGCCCGGCAAGACCGACCTTGCCGCGATTACACGGGAGCTGGGCGCGCGCGGCTTCAACGAGATCACGGTGGAGACCGGCGCCAAGCTCGGCGGCTCGTTGCTCGCCGCCGGGGTGATCGACGAGATCGTCCTCTACCTCGCGCCCAAGCTGCTGGGCGACGCCGCGCAGGGGCTCTTTGCGCTGGGGGAATTTACCCGCCTCGACCAGGCGATCGGTTTGAAAATCGTCGATGTTCGGTCGGTCGGCGTGGACTGGCGTATCACCGCAAGGTTCGAGCGCTGATGTTCACCGGAATCGTCATCGCCACCGGCCGCATCGTGCAAGCACTGCCTCGGGGTGACGGGCTGCGGCTGCGCATCGATGCGCCCGCCCTCGGCATGGAGGACGTGGCCCTGGGCGATTCCATCGCGATCCAGGGCGTGTGCCACACCGTAGTCGCGAAGGACGCGAGCGGCTTCGAGGTCGATACCTCGCGCGCGACGCTCGACGTGACCACCGGGCTCGAGGCAGGCCGCGAGGTCAACCTCGAGAAGTCGCTGCGCCTGGCTGACCGGCTTGGCGGCCCAGAGCCCCCGCCATAGGCACGAACTCTTTACCTGCTTCTACAGCAACTGCGACAACAACGTGTTCCCTGCGTCGACCGCGACGCTAGCGGGCGCCGACAATCGGCACATCCGCGCCACGGCTCACGTGCACATGGCGTTTCAGGCGACGGTGTTCAACGAGGTGTCGCGGTGGGTGGCCACTCCGGAGGCTTCCTCGGCCGAACCCGTCGCCGTGCGCGCGAGCACGG
>JANNKG010000236.1:0-7002 GCA_031396185.1 Burkholderiales bacterium
GCGCCCACGGGCGCGAGATCGAGCTCGCGGTGCTGCACCCGCGGCGCATTGCACTCGACGTTCCGCCAGGAATCGGCGTGCGCGTGCGAGGGGCGCAGCGGCCCGAGGCTTTCATGATCGCGCTCGCGGCCCGATGGCGCAGCGATCCCACGCCAGTCTCGACTCACCTCGTGACCGACGAATTTCTCGCGCTCCTCTGGGCCCGCGGAGTGCGCACCGTGCCCACGGTGCACAACACGCGCCCCGGCTGGCGCAACAACCCAAAGACCTGGAAGCCGGCTCACGTGCCTCTTGTGATCGCGTGCGCGGAATCGGTTCGTGGCGAGCTCATTGAGTACGGCTGTGCCGTGCCGGTCGTGACGCTGCGGTATCGCCCTCGCGTGGGTGTCGGCGCGCTCGACGTGCGCGCGCGCGAGGCGATTCGCGCCGAGCTTGGGATCGCGCCGCACACTTTCCTGGTCGGGGCGGTCGGGGCGCTCAAGCCCCAGAAGGACTACCCGCGTGCGCTCGAAGCGCTGGCCGCGCTTTGCCAGCGGCGCGACGCCGTGCTCGTGATCCTGGGCGGGATCCTCGATCGTTCAGGACTTGCCCACCTCGACCGCCTGATGGAGCGTGCGTTAGCGCTGGGAGTTGCCTCCCGCCTGCGGCTGCCCGGGTTCGTACGCTCGATCGAGCCGTGGCTGGCGGCCTGCGATGTGCTGCTCAACGTGAGCCGCTACGAGGGAATGTCGATTGCGGTCCAGGAAGCCCTGGCCGCGGGCCTGCCGGTAGTGGCGACCGATGTGGGGGGACAGCGCGAGATCGCGCATCCGTCGCTCGAGCTGGTCGCGGCCGGTGCCACGCCGCGGGCGCTCGCCGCATGTCTGGCCCGCCATCCGGTGCGCACGTCGCTGGCAGCGCGTCCGTTCGCGCGTGCGCCGCGCTTGTGGTCGCTGGCGACCTTCCCGCGGATGTCTTCGGGCCCGGGCATCGAGACGCTTTTCGTGACAGCGAACCTCAGCGCCGGCGGGGCGCAGCGCTCGCTCGTGAACCTCGCGCGCGCCCTTTCGAACCGGCATCGGCTTGCGGTGGCGGTGTGCGGCGAGAGCACCCACGGGGCTTTCGCCGCCCAACTCGCAATTGCCGGCGTCGACGTGTTCCGGGCGGCGGGCAGCGCCGATCCCTTTGCCGTGGGCGAGTCCCTGCTCGCCCACGCCCAGTCAGCCGGGGCCGTCAACCTCTGCTTCTGGAATGCCGATCCGCGTGTGAAGCTGCTGGCGGCGAAATTTGCCCCGTCACGACTGCGCCTGATCGACGTGAGCCCGGGTGAGTACGCGTTCCTGGAGATGGAGGGCGCGGACGCGTTTGCCGAGACCGTCGCAACCTCCCGGCAGGCTTATTACGATCGGCTGGACGCGCTCGTGCTCAAGTACCGTGCCGATGTCCATCCTGCGTGCGCCCGCGTCGAGATCATAGCGAACGGCGTCGAGTGGTGCGAGGCGGCGCCGCTGCCCGCGTCGCCCCGCTTCCTGGTGAGCGGGCGCATCGCGCCGAGCAAGCGCCTCGAGGTCATTCTTGAAGCGTTCGCGCACGTACACTCCCTGCAGCCGGCCGCCGAATTGCACATCGTGGGCGTTGCGGAGGAACGCTACCGCGAGTACGCCGCGCGCATCCTGGGCGCCGCGGGCGTGCTTCCGGTGCGCTTTCACGGCGCCCGGTTCGATGGCTCGCATCTCGGGGAAGGTTTCACCGCCGCCGTGGTCCTCGGCACGCACCAGGGCTCGCCTAACGCGGTGCTCGAGGCGATGGCCGCGGGAATCGCGGTGATCGCGAACGATAGCGGCGGAACGCGCGAACTGGTGGTGAGCGGCGAGACCGGCTGGCTCCTGGCCGAGGATGCAACGGCCGATGTCGTGGCGCAAGCGATGCTCGAGGCGATCGCCCGGCCGAAGCACACGGGTGCCCTTGCCACATGTGCCAGCGACCGGGTGCGCGCGCAGTTTACGCTCGAAGAAATGGCCAAGCGCTATCTCGCGCTGCTCGACGCGGAATCGACGCCGCGCCGTGAGAAAATGGACGCATGGAATTCAGCTTCTGCCCCGCTTGCGCCTCGCCCCTCGCTCGCCGCTCCATCGACGGCGACGGCGGCCCCGTAGATCGCCTCGCCTGTCCGTCGAGCGCCTGCGGCTTCGTCCACTGGCAAAATCCCACGCCGGCGGTCGGGGCGATCGTCGAGCACGAGGGCGAGATCATCCTCGCGCGCAATGCGGGTTGGCCGGCGGGGTTTTTCGCGCTGGTGACCGGCTACCTCGAAGCGTGCGAGGACCCGGTGCGGGCGGTGGCGCGCGAGGTGAAGGAGGAGCTTGACCTCGATGTCGTGGCCCGCGGCACGGTCACGCTGGGGGCGGAACTCGCCGAGCACGACCGCATATGAGCGTATCCGCGACCCATGGCCGAATCTCGAGTTATTTGCGGCTCGCGGGCCTCGAGTCTCTCGTCGGCCGCGAGGCGGACGTGGAGCGTGCGGTGCGCGACCTGGTGGAGGCCATGGGCGAGAAGGTCGCACTCCACGACCCGGCTTCGCTCTACACCTACCGGGTGCCGATGCTCACCGAAGATGGCACCTGTTCGGTGGTCGACGAGATGGCTCCGGTGCCCTACGACCTCGCGCCGATACTTGGCGGACGGACCGAACAGACCACGCGGCGGCTCGCATTGCTCGAACGCCTGGTCGGGCGCGCGCAGGAGACCACGGGCGCGGACTGGGTGGGTGTCTACCAGCGACGCGGCGATGCGGCCGGCGTCCCGCGCCTCGTGAAAGTCGCCTACGTGGGGCGGCCGAGCCGGGCGGAGTTTCCGCTCACGGCGCAGTTCGCCGAGCGCAGCACCAACAGCACTGTCGGCCTGACCGGTCGCGCGACTGTCATCGACGACGTCGCGAAGCACGTGGAGGCGGGCGGCGGTTTTTACGTCTGCGACGACGGCGTGCAATCCGAGGCGTGCGTGCCGATCATCAGCGAGTCGCGCGAGGTTGCCGGGATTGTCGATGCGGAGGCGAACGCGAAGGGATTCTTTGGCGCCGAGCGGCTCGCGGTGATCGCGGCGCTCGCGATCGTAGCGGCGGCGACACTGCCGTAGCCCCTAGCCGGGCTTCTTCGGCGGCATCATGTCGGTGATCGATCCCTCGGCGATCTCGGCGGCGAAGAAAATCGTCTCCGAGAGGGTCGGGTGCGGATGGATCGTAAGCCCGATGTCCTCGGCATCGGCTCCCATCTCGAGCGCGAGCACCGTCTCTGCAATCAGCTCGCCCGCGTTCACGCCGACGATCCCGGCGCCGAGAATGCGCTTCGAGCCTTTCGCGTAAATCATTTTGGTGAGGCCTTCCTCGCGGCCCATTCCCAGCGCGCGGCCGCTTGCGGCCCAGGGAAAAACGGCCTTCTCGTATTCGATACCCTGCGCCTTCGCCTCGGGCTCCGACAAACCCATCCACGCGACCTCGGGATCGGTGTACGCCACGCTCGGAATGGTGCGAGCGTCCCACGCATGGTGGCTCATGCCCGCGATCACCTCGGCGGCGAGCTTGCCCTCGTGGGTGGCCTTGTGCGCGAGCATCGGCTCGCCGACGATGTCGCCGATGGCGAAGATGTGCGGCACGTTGGTGCGCATCTGGCGGTCGACGGGAATCCAGCCGCGCTCGTTTACGGTGACGCCCGCCTTCTCCGCGCCGATATCCTTGCCGTTGGGTCGCCGGCCCACCGCGAGCAGGACGCGATCGTAGATCTCGGGCTCCGGGTTGGCGCCGCCGTCGGCACTCTCGAAGTGGGCCTTGAGGCCCGCCGCAACCGGCTCGATCCGCGTGACCTTGGTCTTCAGCAGGATCTTCTCGTAGCGCTTCTCGATGCGCCGCGCGAGCGGCTTCACGATGTCCGGATCCGCGCCCGGGATGAGCCGGTCCATGAATTCCACCACGGTCACCTTTGCGCCGAGTGCGTCGTACACGGTGGCCATCTCGAGGCCGATGATGCCGCCACCGATGATCAGCAGGCGCTTGGGGATGTCCTCGAGCAGGAGGGCGCCGGTGGAGTCGATGAGGCGCGGATCGTCGTAGGGAAATCCCGGGATTCGCGCGGACTGCGAGCCCGCGGCGATGATGCAGTTGTCGAATGAGACGACCTTGCGGCCCTCCTTGGTCTCGACCGCGAGCGTCTGGGGCGAGGTGAATTGCGCCTTGCCCTCGACGACTGTCACCTTGCGCGCCTTGGCGAGCCCGGCCAATCCCTTGGTGAGCTTGGAGACGATGCCGTCCTTCCAGCCGCGCAGCTTGCCGAGGTCGGTCTTGGGCGCGCCGAAGGTGACGCCGAAATGGCCCATCTCGTTTGCGTCGGCGATGACGCGTGCAGCGTGCAGCAACGCCTTCGAGGGAATGCATCCGACGTTCAGGCAAACGCCGCCCAACGATGCGTAGCGCTCGACTAGGACGACCTTCTTGCCCAGGTCGGCCGCGCGGAACGCGGCCGTGTAGCCGCCAGGCCCCGCGCCCAGTACCAGGACATCGGCGTGGAAGTCGGCATCGAGGCTCGCAAGGGTGGAAGTGAGGGCCTGGCGCACCGTTTGGCCCGGTGCCGTGCCGGATGCGGACGGTGCGGGCGCGGCGGCGGTTGCAGCTGCCGGCTCGGCGGGTTGACCCCCGGGCTTGGGCGCGGTTTGCGCCGCCGCGGCGGACTCCAGCAGCAGGATCGTCGAGCCCTGCGACACCTTGTCGCCGACCTTGACGCGGATTTCCTTTACCACCCCCGAGTGGGTCGAGGGCACCTCCATCGTCGCCTTGTCGCTCTCCAGCGTGAGCAGCGAGTCTTCCTTCTCCACCGTATCGCCCGGCTTTACCAGGATCTCGATGACGGGGATGTCCTTGAAGTCGCCGATGTCGGGGACCTTGATCTCGATGGCAGCCATTCGCGCGCTCCTAGAGGAGGCCCCGCCGCAGGTCGGCGATGAGCTGGGCGAGGTGGGAGGTGAAGCGCGCGCCGAGGGCGCCGTCGACCACGCGATGGTCGTACGAGAGCGACAACGGCATCATCAGCCGCGGCGCGAACTCGCTTCCGTTCCAGACCGGCTTCATCGCCGCCTTCGAGACGCCGAGGATCGCGACCTCGGGAGCGTTGACGATCGGGGTGAAGGCGGTACCGCCGATGCCTCCGAGGGAGGAGATCGAGAACGTCCCTCCCTGCATGTCGGCGGGCCCGAGCTTGCCCTCGCGCGCTTTTGCGGCCAGCTCCGAGCTCTCCTTGGCGATCTCGATCACGCCCTTCTTGTCGGCGTCCTTGATCACCGGGACCATCAACCCGTTGGGAGTGTCGGCCGCGAAGCCGATGTTCCAGTAATGCTTGATGACGAGGTTGTCGCCATCGAGCGAGCTGTTGAGCGTGGGGTATTTCTTCAGTGCCGCGACCACGGCCTTCACCAGGAACGCGAGCGGAGTGACCTTGATGCCTGCCTTGGCATTCTCCTCGTTGATGCGCGCGCGGAAGGCTTCGAGCTCGGTGATGTCGGCCTCGTCGAATTGCGTGACGTGCGGGATCATCACCCAGTTGCGGGCCAGCGCCGGCCCGGAGATCTTCTGGATGCGCGTGAGCGGCTTCGCCTCGACCGGGCCGAACTTGGCGAAATCCACCTTCGGCCACGCGGGCAGCCCTAGATCCGCGAAGCCGCCGCCCTTCGCGCCGCCTGAGCCGCCCCCGGCAATCCCCGAGCCGCCGGCGAGCGCCTGCTTCACGAAATTCTGCACATCGTCCTTGAGGATGCGGTCCTTCGGACCGGTTCCCTTCACCCGTGCGAGCTCCACGCCGAGCTCACGCGCAAAGCGCCGGACTCCGGGGCTTGCGTGGGCGGGGGTCTCGCGTTCGCCGGTTTCGGCGGCGGGCAAGGGCGCGGCGGCAGCGGGAGTGGCAGGCGTGGCAGGCGGTGCCACCGCAGGAGCGGGCTTGGTTGATGGCGCCGGGGCCGCGGGCTTTCCGGCCGCCGCGGCAGGCTCCGCTGGGGCAGCCGCCTGCTTGCCCGCCGCGGGCGCGTTGGGGGCGGCGCTCGCCTCGAGCAAGAGGATCGTCGATCCTTCGCCCACCCGATCGCCGACCTTCACGCGCACCTCCTTCACGGTGCCTGCCTGAGGGGCGGGTACTTCCATTGTCGCCTTGTCGCTCTCGAGGGTGAGCAGCGAGTCGTCCTTCTTGACTATGTCACCGGGCTTTACCAGCACCTCGATGACGGGCACGTCCTTGAAGTCCCCGATGTCGGGTACCTTCACTTCGATTGCGGCCAACGGCCTCTCCTTGTTATCGGGTTCTTGGTTGTGGGGTCAGACCGTCCATGGAGCCGGTTTCGCCGCATCGATGCCGTATTTCTTGATGGCCTCGGCAACCTTCGCTGCGGGGACTTCGCCATCCTCGGCGAGCGCCTTCAGGGCCGCGAGCGTTACGTAGAAGCGGTTTACTTCGAAGAAGCGGCGCAGGTTCTCGCGCGAATCGCTGCGCCCGAAGCCATCGGTGCCGAGGACCTTGTAGCGGCGCGGGACGAACTCGCGGATCTGGTCGGCGAAGGTGCGCATGTAGTCGGTCGACGCGACCACCGGGCCTTGCGTGCCCGTGAGGCACTGCTCCACATGAGACGCGCGCGGCTTTTCCGTCGGGTGCAACAGGTTCCAGCGCGCGGTGGCCATGCCGTCGCGGCGCAGCTCGTTGAAGCTTGGGCAGCTCCACACGTCGGCGGCGACACCCCAGTCCTTCTTGAGGAGCTCGGCGGCGGCCATCACCTCGCGCAGGATCGTGCCGCTGCCGAGCAGCTGTACGCGCGGGGTCTTCTTGTCGGCGGGTCCTGAGCCTGCCCCGGTAGTCCCCAAGCCGGAGTCGATGAGCTTGTACATCCCCTTGAGGATGCCTTCGCGCGCGCCCTCGGGCATTCCCGGGTGCGGGTAGTTCTCGTTCATCAGGGTGATGTAGTAGAAAACATCCTCCTGGTTCTCGACCATGC
>JANNKG010000246.1:0-1990 GCA_031396185.1 Burkholderiales bacterium
AACACCGCCGGGCGCAGCATCTCGCGGACGTTGAACTCCTTCTCCGCGTAGAACCGCAGCAGGTCCTTGGCGAGCAGGATGCCGATCACGTTGTCGCGGTTGTCCTCGAAAACCGGGAAGCGCGAGTGCGCCGTCTCGATAACGAACGGGATAAACTTCTCCGGGCTTTCGACCACGTCGATCATGTCCATCTGCGAGCGCGGGATCATCACATCGCGCACCTGCGTCTCGGACACCTGCAGCACGCCCTCGATCATCGAGAGCGCCTCGGCGTCGAGGATGCGGTGCTCGAAAGCCGAGTGCAGCAGCTCGATCAGTTGCTCACGGTTTTCGGGCTCCCGCAGGAGCAGTGAGGAGAGGCGTTCGAGGAGGCTGGGTTTTTCTGGGGGCATCAGGCGGGAAGGGGGACGTTTCCGTCCCCCTTCGGATTCACTCGATTCGCTCAGTTGCGTTTTCGAGCCGCCCAGAACGCGGTGGCGGCCATGAGCAGCGCCATCAGCAGGAGCGCCCATTCCGACATCGTCGGAACCAGCGGTCCGCCGGCGCCGGGAGCAAGAGCGGCCGCGAACACGATGGCATCGAGGCCGGGAATCGTTGCTCCGAGATCAGTAATCACCCCGGTCGTAGTATTGATTGTGATCAGGTTCGCTGCACCAGCGGCGCCGCCCCCGGCGAAGTCGGATCCGAAGAGGATGGCTCCCCTGAATGCGAGCGCATTGATCTGATTGCCGTTGGGGCTGTTTGTCATGATCGGCCCGGCAGTGACCAAACC
The DNA here is from genome assembly GCA_031396185.1 of Burkholderiales bacterium. Taxonomy (GTDB): domain Bacteria; phylum Pseudomonadota; class Gammaproteobacteria; order Burkholderiales; family Usitatibacteraceae; genus Usitatibacter. The sequence goes on from JANNKG010000246.1 coordinate 773, forward strand.
CGTCACGGGGTTCACGGTCGCCAGGGCGCCGCCAGCACCCTGGCCAGTGAAGAACAACGTGCCGCCAGGTGAAAAGGCCAGGCCTGAGCCCGCGGTTCCAACGCCGGATGGGCCCACGACCGTCGCAACGCCCGTGGTGAGATTAAGGGTTACCAGGTCGTCGGTGTCTTCGGACCAGCCGAACAACGTCCCGTTTGCGCGGAAGGAAATGTCGGCGACGGGATCGGTAAGACCCGTGGCGCCAATGAGCGTGCCAACGCCCGTCACCCGGTTGATCCGGATGAGGCTGTTCGGAGCGACCGGCGAATTGCCACCCGTCGTGCCATACATCACGCCGGTGGTGGGATGCACGGCGAGGCCCGTGACTGCCATGCCGATCGGACCGATCGTGGACAAGACCGCGCCGTTCACAGGGTTCAGCGTCACCAGCACCGTCGCAGGATTGCCGCCCGCGCCATTCGCTCCATAAAGGGTCTGCGCGGCCGCGTTTCCAGCGACCCCCAGGACAAAGAAAAAGACAACCGTGCGCAGTATGTTATTGACCATTTTTATGCCCCCCTCAAGGGTTTGAGACGGGATTATCGCGCAATTCGCCCCGAGCGTCTCTTGTAGGGATCGCCGAAGCCGAGGCGCTTGAGGATGCGGCGCTCGCGCCCCTCCATGCGCCCCGCAGCAGCGTCCGTGTCGTGATCGAGGCCCTGCAGGTGCAGGAGTCCGTGAACCAACAGGTGCGCATAGTGGGCATCGACGGCCTTTTCCTGGTCGCGCGCCTCGCGCGCCACCACCGGCGCGCAAATCACCACGTCGCCCGCGAGCGGCGCACCGCGCACGCCCTGGTAGACAAAGGTGAGCACGTTGGTGGCGTGATCCATGCCGCGGAATTCGCGGTTGAGTCGCCGGCCTTCAGCCTCGGCGACGAAACGCAGCGTGACAGTGGCGCGCGCGGGGAGCGTTGACCGGGCCCAGCGGCGCAGCCGGGCGTCCGATGGGATGTGCGACGCGCGCGAGGCGCGCTGGATGGCGAGCCGACCCGCCGCCACGCTCACTTCTTGCGCGGGATGTCATGGCGATCGTAGGCATCGACGATCGCCTGCACCAAGGGATGCCGCACCACGTCCTCGGACTGGAATAGCGTCATGGCAATGCCGCGCACGCCGACTAGGACATTGCGGGCATCGATCAGGCCGGAAGGTTGCCCCTTGCCCAGGTCGATCTGGG
>JANNKG010000251.1:0-17269 GCA_031396185.1 Burkholderiales bacterium
TGAAGATCCACGCCACCGCTGCAAGGCAGGCGAAGAAGAAGACGAGCGTCGCCGCGAGGCTCACCGCGACACTCACATCCGAGGTGCCGTAGAAGCTCCAGCGAAACCCGCTGATCAGGTACACCACGGGGTTGAAGAGGCTCACGGTGCGCCATGCCGGCGGCAGCATGTCGATCGAGTAGAACGCGCCACCGAGGAACGTAAGCGGCGTGATCACCAGCATCGGGATGAAGTTGAGCTGCTCGAAGCCCTGCGACAGGATGCCGATCACGAAGCCGAACAGGCAGAAGGTCGCGGCGGTGAGGACGAGGAAGGCGATCATCCAGCCCGGGTGCAGGATCGTGATGGGCACGAAGAAATTCGCGGTTGCGAGGATGATGAGGCCGAGGAGGATCGACTTGGTGGCGGCGGCCCCCACGTAAGCGAGCACGATCTCGAAGGCCGACACCGGGGCAGACAAAAGCTCGTAGATCGTGCCGGTGAACTTCGGGAAGTAGATCCCGAAGGATGCGTTGGCGATGCTTTCCATGAAGATCGACAGCATGATCAGCCCGGGCACGATGAATGCGCCGTAGGGCACGCCGCTCACCTGGCTCATGCTGGGCCCGATGGCGGCGCCGAACACGACGAAATAAAGCGATGTCGTAATCACCGGCGTGAGAAAGCTCTGCAGCGGCGTGCGGAACGCGCGCGCCATCTCGAAGCGGTAGATCGCCCAGACACCGTGGCGGTTGAAGGCGCGTGCGTTCACCGTGCCGCCCCGGCGCGTTCGCTCACCAGGCCCACGAAAATCTCCTCGAGCGAGCTCTGGCGGGTATTCAGGTCGCGGAATGCGATCCCCTCCTCGCCCAGGCGCTTCAGCAGCCCGGGGATTCCGGTCTGCTCCTCGTGCGCATCGAAGTTGTACTCGAGCTCGGCGCCCTCGTTCCTCAGCACCAGTTGCCACTGCGCCAGCCCGGCGGGAATGGCGCGCATCGGTTCCTGCAGGTGGACGGTGAGCTGCTTCTTGCCGAGCTTCCTCATCAGTTTCGCCTTCTCCTCCACCACCACCAGTTCGCCCTTGTTGATCACGCCGATGCGGTCGGCCATCTCCTCGGCCTCGTCGATGTAGTGGGTCGTAAGGATGATGGTGGTGCCGCCCTCCCGCAACCGGCGCACCAGCGCCCACATGTCCCGGCGAAGCTCCACGTCAACGCCGGCGGTGGGCTCGTCGAGGAAGAGGATCTCGGGCTCGTGGGCCAGAGCCTTGGCGATCATCACTCGCCGCTTCATGCCGCCCGAGAGGGTCATGATGCGTTCGCGGCGCTTGTCCCACAGCGAGAGCTCGCGCAGGACCCGCTCGATGTGCGCGGGATTCGGAGGAAGCCCAAAAAGCCCGCGGCTGAAACTTGCGGTCGACCACGGCGTCTCGAACATGTCGGTGTGCAGCTCCTGGGGGACCAGGCCGATGCGCGCGCGTGCAGGACGATAGTCGCGCACGATATCGTGGCCCGCGGCGACGATGGTTCCCGCCGTCGGCGTGACGATTCCGCAGACGATGCTGATGAGCGTGGTCTTGCCGGCGCCATTGGGACCCAGCAGGGCGAAGATCTCGCCCTTGTGGATCTCGAGATCGACATTCTTCAGCGCCTGGTGGCCGGTGGCGTAGGTCTTGGTCAGCTTCGCGATCGACAGGATCGGTTGCATCGCCGAAGTCAATTTACGGTTGCTCCCGAATCGCGCACCACGGTGCGCCACTTTTCGAACTCGCTTTTCACGAACGCGCCGAATTTCTCGGGCGTGCCTCCCGCCGGGTCTGCGCCCTCCTCGATCATTCGCTGCTCCACGTTCCGGTCGGCGATGAAATCATTGGTGGCGCGGTTGAGCTCGGCGATGACTTCACGCGGTGTGCCCTTCGGCGCGAACAGACCGAACCACGAACCGGCCTCGAAGCCGGGAAATCCGCTCTCGGCGATGGTGGGTACCTCGGGCATCGAGCGCGAGCGCTTCGCGCTGCTGACTGCGATCGCCGTGAGGCCCCCCGCCCTGATGTGCGCGATCACCGAGGGGATGGTCGCGAACATGAACTGGATACGGCCGGTGAGCAGGTCCTTCAGCGCCTCAGCGCCCTTGTAGGGTATGTGGGTCGCCTCGAAGCTGGCGCGAGAGGCGAGCATGAAGCTCGACAGGTGCGACGAGGTGCCGATGCCCGTGGAGGCGTAGTTGAGCTTCCCAGCGTTCGCCTTGGCGTAGGCGATGAGACCCTTCACGTCTTTCACGCCGGTGGACGGGTGGACCACGAGGACGTTCGGCACGTCGGAGATCTGGGCAATCGGGACCAGGTCGACCAGCGGGTCGTAGCCAAGGTTCTTGTAGAGAGTGGAATTGACGGCCATTGGACCGACGGAGTTCACGATCAGGGTGTAGCCATCGGCGGGCGCGCGTATCGCATACTCGGTGCCGATGTTGCCGCCGGCACCGGGTTTGTTTTCGACCACGAAGGGTTGCTTGTAGCGCTCGGACAGGCGCTGAGCGAGGGTGCGCGCCATGATGTCGGTGGTGCCGCCAGCGGTGAAGGCGACCACGATCTTGACCGGCTTGTGGGGATAGGGCTGCGCAACGGCCACGAGCGAGGCAAGCGTGAGGACGGCAGCGGCGATCAAGCGGAACGCGGGCATCTTCGCCTCTTCAGGATGTGTCAGTAACTGGACCGTCGCTAGAATACGTCATGCCCATCCACCTGTTGTTGTCCCTACCCAACGTCATGGTTTCGCCGCACTTCTACGAGCCGCTCGGGCGGGAACTACGATCGCGTCGGCGAGATTTTCCTCGACAACCTCGCGCGCTGGCACGACCAGCGACCGCTGCGCAATCGCGCTGTCCCATGAATAAGGATGAACGGCAGGGTAAGGAAAACCTTACTTGCCATCGGCAACAATTTACGATTCGCACTCATTTCACTCAGGGTTATCCCCCGGCAGACGGTTGGCATGGCTTGTGCATGTGAGGGTTTGGTTGACCACACAACTCGGAGAACCCATGAAAATCATTGCTAGCATCCTCGCACTCGCTGTCACGGCCGCCTTCACCACCGCTTGCGACCGTCCGAAGACCCAAAGCACGGCCTATAACAACTCCGGCGCGTCGGCCACGCCGGGCAGCACCACAACGACCGCGACCAGCCCCAGCGGCGCGCCCTCGACCACCACCGCTGCGAATCCGACCATGGCGCCCGGCCCCGCCGGCAATGCCACCGGTGCCGTGAGCGAAACGGTGACCACCGGCAAGATCAAGGCCGCTCTTGCTGCCGATTCCGGCATGAACGACTCGGACGTGTCGGTCACCACCGAAAATGGCGTAGTGATGCTCGGCGGCACTGTCAAATCGCAGGACCAGATTTCGATCGCGACGAATCTCGCGCAGAAGCAGGAAGGCGTGAGCAAGGTCGAATCGAACATTGCGGTGAGATAGTCCTTCGAGGCTGCCTCAAGTAAAACGGCCGCCCCATTGGGCGGCCGTTTTATTGTTTCGCAGCCGATCAGTGCGTGCCGCGCTGCGCACCAGGGCGCTGCCCGCCTTCCTTGACCCGGCCGGCTGGAGCCTCAGCGTCCCCGTCGAGCCCGAGCTCTTCCATGAGTTCGGCCTTTCGAGCCGCCATCTGCTGTCCAAGCTCGTCGAGCTCCTCCTTCATCTCGCGTACCGCCGCAAAGATCTCGTTCTCCTCTTCCTTGACGTGGTGCTTGATGTACTCGCTCAACACCTTAACCTTGGCGTCGTAGCTCGTATCAACCTCTTCCGCCGACTCGATCTGGGCGATCAGGTCCTTGGCTCCCGCGTGCTCGACGTACGCTTCCTCGAGCATCTCCATGTCGTCGGCTTCCAGGTTCTCGCGCAACCACGGGTAGAAAATCTCTTCCTCAACCTGCGCATGCGCGGTGAGCTCGCCGCAGATCATCAGGGCGATTTCGCGCTTCGTGTCTTCGTCGCCGTCCTTCTCGCCCTCGTACTTCTCGAACAACGCCTCCACCTTGCGATGGTCGGCCTCGAGAAGCTCGATTGCCAGGGGTTGCGATCCGGTTGCGCCTTTACGTTTTGCCATGGGTGTCTCCTGCGGTTGTGGGTCGATAAATCCAAAGACATCGAGTGCAAGACATGTGCCACGGGACAAGCGCCTGATCGAGGCCTCGCGGAAGATTGCGTCGGAAATCGATTCCGACGTGAGTAAGCCGTGCGTGACTGTTTCTCCTCTTGGCAGGAAAAGGGCGGCGGATCCAACCCAAAGGGTTGGCATGGGTTGTGCGTTCTGTGAGCGTAAACAAGGACATTCCAATGACGCGCTTAAATCGCAGATATCTTCGCGTGGCCGTAGCCATGTCGGCCGCACTACTGGCCGTTGGTTGCGATCGTCCCGTAGCACGCGTTGCTACGCCATCTGTGGAAACCCCTTCGCGAAGTTCGCTGTCCGCCGCAATTCCGGCGAGTGAGCTGCCGCGCGACTCTGAAGCGGCAGCGCGCAGCCCCGCGGTACCTTACGTACCCATCGCATCCAGCGAGGCAATCGCCGATACCGTAATAACCGGCAGGATCCGGGCAGCGGTCTTCGGCGACCCCGCCATGGCAGGGGCCGACATCTCCGTCAACACCGACCACGGTGTGGTGGTTCTCGCCGGCAGCGTTAAATCCCACGAACAATCTGGAATCGCCTCCGCGCACGCACAGCGTCAGGATGGCGTAATGCGGGTGGACAACCAACTGACACCTGTCGCCCAATGATCGTGTCCTGCGCCCGGCTCGCGGGTGAATATGTCGTCAATCCGCGCAACGAGGACGTCGGGCAGATCGCACGCATCATGATCGAGGTCGGGAGCGGGCGCGTCGCCTGTGCCGTTGTGGCCAGCGGCGGCGTTTTCGGCATCGGCGAACGCCATTACGCAATTCCTTGGCAGGCCTTCACCATCGACCCCAGCCGGCGCCTGGTCCTTGCGGGGGACCTGGCGGACTTCGCCGCTGCTCCTGCAGGCTTCCTTAACTCCGACACGATGTAGGACACGACCGACAGTTTTCGGCCGAACTCCGAGGCAACATGGGAAAAATGTTCTAAGACGAAGAAATCCGGAGCGAAATACCCATGTCGCACGTGCTGGTCGTCGACGATGACGCGAATACCCGTGACGCCCTCCTGGCACTCGCGCAGGCCGAGGGGTTCACGACCGCCGGGGCGGGTAGCGTACAGGAAGCGCGCATCCAGCTCGGCCGGCAGCGACCCGACGTGGTGCTGATGGACTTACGCCTTCCGGACGGCAGTGGAATCGACCTCTTCGAGGAGCTAGACGATCCCGCCTCCATCGAAACGATCCTGATCACCGGCCACGCGAGCATCGAGACTGCCGTGGAAGCGCTGCGTCTCGGCGCTTCCGACTATCTCACCAAGCCGGTCAACGTTCAGCGGTTGAAGTCTGCGCTCGGGCGGGTGCCGAAAAGCGGGGAGCTGCGCGCGGAGATCGGGCAACTGCGCGATGAGCTGCACCGTCTGGGCCGCTTCGGCCGCCTGGTCGGGCGCTCTGCGCCCATGCAAGTGGTCTACGACAAGATCGCCCGCGTTGCCCCGACTGAGGCCACGGTGCTGCTGCTGGGCGAGAGCGGAACCGGCAAGGAGATTGTTGCTCGCACCATCCACGACCTGTCGCGGCGCCGCAAGCAGGCGTTCCTTGCCATCAACTGCGGCGCGATCTCCGCAAACCTGATCGAGAACGAGGTGTTCGGGCATGAGCGGGGCAGCTACACCGGCGCCGATCGCCAGCACAAGGGCTACTTCGAGCAGGCCGATGGTGGCACGCTTTTCCTCGATGAAATCACCGAAATGCCGCTCGAGCTGCAGGTCCGCCTGCTGCGCGTTCTCGAGACCGGACAACTGATGCGCATCGGAACGGCGCGGGCCATCGATACCGACGTCCGCATCATCGCGGCCAGCAACCGCGACCCGCGCGAGGCGGTGCGCGGCGGCAAGCTGCGCGAAGACCTTTATCACCGGTTGAATGTGTTTCCGCTGGAGATGGCGCCGCTGCGCGATCGGAGCGAAGACATTGAAGCGATCGCGAGCTATTTCCTCGAGGAGATGAACGAAGCATGCGGGACGCGCAAGAAGTTTGCTCCGAGCGCGCTCGCACGCATGAAGCAGCACCCCTGGCCCGGTAACGTGCGCGAGCTTAAAAACTACATCCACCGCGTCTTCATCATGGCGGGCGAGGAAGGCCTGGAAGGGCCGTCCCCCGAAACAGAACCCATGCATATCCGATCGATTCCACAACTCCATTCCAACGCCCCCGCCATCACGGTGCCGCTCGGCACGCCGCTTTCGGTTGCGGCGCGCGAGCTGATCCTGTCGACGCTCAACCATTGCGGCGGCGAGCGCAAGCGCACCGCAGAGATGCTGGGCATTTGCACCAAGACGCTCTACAACCGGCTGCGCGAGTACGGCATCCGGGAAGAACACCGCGCGGATTCCGGAGACGCCAGCAGAGCGCCATGAGCGCAACCGCGGGCGCGGCCAGCCTGCCGCACCGCGGGAACCGGCGACGCGGCGACACGGCCGATAATTTCCGCCTCCTGGCCGACTTCGCGCCAGTGATGATCTGGGTCGCGAACCCCGACCGGGAGTGTGTCTACTTCAATTACCCCTGGCTCCAATTTACCGGCCGGGAGGCCGAAGCCGAGCTTGGCACGGGCTGGACCGAAGGGATTCATGCAGACGACCGCGCGCGAGTGACATCCCTGTATGAAAAGTCATTTGCGGCTCGCGAGCCCTTCGAGATCCAGTTTCGCCTGCGCCGCGGCGACGGCGAGTACCGCTGGCTGATCGACAAGGGCGTGCCGCTCGTCGCCGACGGCAGGCTGCGCGGTTTCGTAGGCTCCTGCCTCGACATCACCGAGCGGGTGCGCGAGGATGAGCGGCTCGCCGAGGTCCTCACGCGCGAGCGCAGCGCCCGGGCGAATGCCGAGTCGGCCGCGCATGCGCGTGACCAGTTTCTCGCGATCGTTTCCCACGAGCTGCGCTCGCCGCTCAACGGCATCAAGAGCTGGACCCACGTCCTGCAGAACCAGCTGCGCGACTCCGAGCCTACGATCCAGCGGGCCATCGCGGGCATCATGATCGGCGTCGAGCAACAGGTTCGCCTGATCGAGGACTTGCTGGATGTCACTCGAGCGGTGAGTGGCAACCTCGGGCTCGTCAAGCAGGCGATGCCGCTATTGCCGGTCCTCGCCGAGGCGGTCGAGGGCCTGCGCGCGACGGCAACCGTGAAGGCGTTGCACGTCATCACCGATTTCGGCATCGGAGATCACGAGATCCATGGCGATCCCGATCGCGTGCGCCAGATCTTCGTGAACCTCATTTCCAACGCGGTGAAGTTCACGCGGCCGGGCGGTTCCATCTGGATCAGTGCCCGACCCGAGGGCACGATGGCGCGTGTCGAGGTGCGTGACGACGGGGCCGGCATCCCGCCGGATTTCCTTCCCTACCTGTTCGACCCGTTTCGACAGGCCGACCAGGGCTCGAGCGGCCGTGGCCAGGACGGCCTCGGCTTGGGGCTTGCCCTGGTCCAGCGACTCGCAGACCTGCATGGCGGCTATGTCACCTGCGACAGCGACGGCGTCAACCGCGGTGCCACCTTCCGGGTGTTCCTTCCGCTGCGGCCCGACACGGGCGCGCGGGTGGTTCTGGGCCGTGGCCAAGGCGAGGAAGGGACAACCCCCCTGCCCTCTCTCGCTGGAACTCGAGTGCTGCTGATCGATGATCAACGCGAGGCCCGGGAGTCGCTCGCCGCACTCCTCGCGCAGACCGGCGCGGTCGTGGCGACCGCGGCCTCCTGCCACGAGGCGCTCGCGCACCTGGCGATGGCCGACGCCGGCGCCGAGCCCGAGGTCATCGTCTGCGACATCGCGATGCCGGGCGAGGACGGCTACGCCACCCTGAAGCGCATTCGCGCCTGGGAAGCGTCGCATCCCGCGGCCGGCCGCGGCCGGCGCCCCGCGATCGCCGTGTCCGCGTTCACCCAGCGCGAGGACCGCCTGCGCGCCTTGAGCGAGGGCTTCCAGATGCACCTCACCAAGCCGGTGGCGCCCGTCGAGCTGATCACCGTCATCTCCAGTGCCGCCCGCGGCATGAGCGTCTAAACTCCCGGCCGTCGCGATTGTCAGAGCAGGACACGGTCGAAATGGAGTTGCCATGAAGAAGCGAAACGATGCACAGCCGTCAATCCCCGAGGAAGAGCGGGGCCTGGAGCATCCGGTGCGGCCCGGTCCCGAGAGCGGGACCACGTGGAACGGGGAACGCTGAGTGAGCTTGCCCGGCGTGGTGGCAGCGGACTCGCTCGAAGGCGGCCGGATCGTGAGCCCGGGCGGCGAGGAGCTTGGCATCATCGAGGAAATCATGATCGACGTGCGCCGTGGCACGATTGCCTACGCGGTGGTCTCGTGCGGCTCGCCTGACGAGGGTGACAAGCGCGTCGCGATCGCCTGGAGTGAGCTCACCCGGGACGACGAGCGCGAATGCTTCGTGCTCGATTCGGACCGCCAGCGCCTCGCCCGAGCGCCAGGATTCACCTATCGGTGATCTGCGAGCCGGTCGAAGCCGCGGTGGGATTGAAGGCGCCGTTGCCCTGCAGCTGGATCACGGCCTCGTCCGGAGCCGCCGACGCACTGTCGGTGGAAACCGCGTAGTCATGCCGGAACGGCTCGACGATGCCGTTCAGGGCGTCGCCATCCGCACGTATGCTGATGCGCGGCATGGTCCACTGCACCGTGCCGAAGATGGTCGCGAAGGCGACGTCGCTGGCATCGCGGCCGGTGCCGATGCGAATAAGGCCCATGCGAGGCGAGATGCCGGACGGGTCGAAGAGGAACCAGCGGTCTCCCAGGTAAGCCTCGACGTAGCAGTGGAAGTCCGTGGGTCCCATTGATGGATCGGCGCCGTAGTCGATGCCGGTAGCCAGGCGCGCGGGGATGTTGAGTGCGCGGCAAATGCCGATCATCAGGTGGGCGAAATCCCGGCAAACCCCCGCGCCGCAATCGAAGGTCTCGAGGGCCGAGGTCCCGGCGTGGCTCGAACCCGGGGTGAACTTGGTGCGGTTCTGGACCCACTGGCGGATCGCTTCAACGCGCCCATAGCCCGGCGACATGGTGCCGAATTCCTTACGGGCGACATCGTGCAGGCGATCCGACTGGCAATAGCGGCTCGGGTAGATGTATTGCAGGACCGGGGTCGGGAGATCGGCGATCGGCACTTCGCGCAGGTCCGAGGGCAGCGCGAAGTGATGGACCAAATCCACGATCGCGTCGTAGCGCAGCCGGAACGGGCCGGGCTCGACCCGGACGCGCAGGTGGCGGTTGGCAGGGGCGCCCGAAGAGGCATGGACTTCCTCCCCGAAGGACATGGCCGGTTCGATCGCGACTTGCTCCCAGGTGACGCGTTGGTACGGCGTCGTGGTGGGCTGGATGATGAATACATAGTCGCTCGGCGCAATCACGTGGTAATCGAGAGTGATCGAGAGGTCGAAGCGGATCATTTCTACCGTCCTGGCGGGAAAATAATGACAAGGAAACCATCGAACGTTGGAGCGGAATTTGGCTCAGATGTTGCAGCGGCTGCAGGTGATCGGCCGCGTTTCCGGCGAAAAAGCGTCCTGGCATGAAGTCGGAGTCGGTGTTTCGTTACGCCGTCGTAGGACAGGGATACACCGCACAGGCGGCGGTGTTACCTGCGACGCCGAAGTGGATTCCCTCAACCCAAGGAGAACCGCATGAAACTCTTTTTTGCGATCGCCGCCGGCACCCTCGGCTACTGCTATTTTCGGGGATGCGATGTGAAGGCCAGGAAAGTCGGAGTGAAGGAAGACCTGCGTCGCTGGGAAGACGAGGGCGGCAACGTGCCCGCCGTCGCCACGCCTTCACCTGCCCCCACTCCGAAGAGCTCGTTTCCGCCCTCTGGCGATGCCCGCCACTAAGAGAGCCCGCGCAATCAAGCCGAAATCGGGAACTGACTTCATGAGCCAGCGCCACGCCCACATTCCGACGCCCGAACCGCCGCAGCCACCGCGGCCGCTGCCGCCGGTCAACCCCACCGATCCGCAGCCGCCGCGCCCGGTGCCGCCGTCGGACGTGCCTCCCATGCCGTCGGACCAGCCTCCGCCAATCGGGGATCCGGTGAAGATCCAGCAGAATCCGCCGGTCAGCGATCCCCCGCCCGACGAGATGCCGAACCCCGCTCGGTACTAGGGCGCCTCGCTACCCGGGCCGGGTCATCGTTTCAGGGCGCACCCATTGATCGTACTGTTGCTCGCTCACGTGGCCCAGGGCGAGCGCGGCCTCGCGCAGTCCGGTGCCCTCGCGGTGCGCCTTCTTCGCGATCTCGGCCGCCTTGTCGTAGCCGATGTGGGGCGCGAGCGCCGTGACCAGCATGAGCGAGCCGTCCAGCAAGGCGGCGATGCGCTCGCGATTGGGCTCGATCCCCTGGGCGCAGTGCTCGTCGAAGCTCGCCATCGCATCGGCCAGCAGGCGCACGCTTTGCAGGAACGCATGGGCGATTACGGGCTTGAAGACGTTCAGCTCGAGGTGACCCTGGGAGCCGCCGAAATTAACCGCCACGTCGTTTCCCATCACCTGGCATGCGGCCATCGTGAGCGCCTCGGCCTGGGTGGGATTGACCTTTCCCGGCATGATCGAACTTCCGGGCTCGTTCTCGGGGATTGCGATCTCGGCGATGCCGCTGCGCGGTCCGCTTGCCAGCAGGCGCACGTCGTTGCCGATCTTCATGAGCGAGGCCGCAAGACCCTTCAGCGCGCCGTGGGCATGAACCATCGCGTCGTGGGTGGCCAGTGACTCGAACTTGTTGGGCGCGGTAACGAACGCCTCGCCCGTGAGGCGCGCGATCTCCGCCGCGGTGCGCGTGCCGAACTCGGGGTGCGTATTGAGCCCGGTGCCGACTGCCGTACCGCCCAGGGCGAGCTCGGACAAGTGCCCGAGCGTGTCCTCGACATGGCGCCTGCCATACGCGAGCTGCGCCGCGTAACCCGAGAATTCCTGCCCCAGGGTAAGCGGGGTCGCATCCTGCAAGTGGGTGCGGCCAATCTTCACGATGTCGGAGAACTCGAACGCCTTGGCGTCGAGCGTGGACTGCAGCCGGTCGAGCGCGGGGAAAAGGCGCCTGCGTATCGCGACTACGGCGGCCACGTGCATCGCCGTGGGAAACACGTCGTTAGACGATTGCCCGCGATTCACATCGTCGTTGGGGTGCACCAGCCGCCCTTCCCCGCGGTGCCCGCCGAGGAGCTCGCTCGCGCGGTTGGCGAGCACCTCGTTCATATTCATGTTGGTCTGGGTGCCGGAGCCGGTCTGCCAGACCACCAGGGGAAACTCCTCCGGCCAACGACCGGCGAGGACCTCGTCGGCGGCATTTGAGATCGCCTGTCCCTTGCCTGCTGTCAGCCCTCCCAATGACTCGTTCACCGTTGCGCAGGCGCGCTTGATCCAGGCCAGGGCCTCGATGATTTCCCGCGGCATGCGCTCGCCCGAGATCCTGAAGTGCTCCAGGGACCGCTGCGTTTGCGCGCCCCACAGGTGTTCTTCCGGAACTTCGATCGGCCCGAAGGTATCCTTCTCGATTCGCGTCGCACCCATCCCGCTAGAATACATCTCGAAAGGAACCCCTCGATGAGCAAACAGCAGATCCTCGCCCTCGCGGCCGCGTTGGCCACCTTGACGGCCGCCGAGGCGCAGACGCCCAAGCCGGAAGACCAACTGAAGCTGCGCAAGGCCGCATACAGCCTGATGGGCTACACCTTCGGCAGCCTCGATGCGATGGCCAGTGGCAAACGCGCGTTCAACAAGGACGAGGCGGCGCGCAACGCCGATCTGCTGGCGCACCTGGCAACCGTTCCCAAGGGATTTTTCGGGGAAGGCAGCGACAAGGGGGAAACCCGAGCCAGGCCGGAGGTGTGGACCAATCGCGCCGATTTCGACATCAAGATGGACAAGATGGTGCAGGAGACGGCCAAGCTCTCGCAGGCCGCGCGTAACGCCGATCTTGGCGCCCTCAAGAAGGCGGTGCAGGACGTCGACTCGTCGTGCACCGCTTGTCACGACGACTACCGGGTAAAGCGCCGCGGGTGAATTCAGCGTCGCAGGCACACGCCGCATGGGACCTCTCCACGCGCGTCTTTCACTGGGTGCTGGCGGTGCTGGTGGTGGCCTCTTTCACCACCGGCAAGATCGGCGGTCCCTGGCTCGATTGGCACATGCGCAGCGGCTACGCGATCCTCGCGCTGCTGCTCTTCCGGTTGGGTTGGGGACTGATCGGAAGCCGCAACGCGCGGTTCGTCGAATTCGTTCGCGGTCCCCGCGCCGCGGCCACCCACCTGCGGGAGGTCCTCGCAGGCCGCGTATCGGTCGCGGCGGGGCACAATCCGCTCGGCGGGTGGATGGTGATCGCGATGCTCGCGCTGCTGGTGCTGCAGGCCGCCACCGGGCTCTTCACCAACGACGAAAGCAGCCACGAAGGTCCGCTCGCGAAGATGGTCTCGAATGCGGTGGTCGATCGGATGAGCAGCATCCACGGGATCAACCAATGGCTCGTCGGCGCCGCGGCGGGCCTCCATGTCGTGGCGGTCCTCGTCTATCAATGGGTCCTCAAGGTGAATCTCATACGGCCGATGATTTCCGGCCCCCGTGCCTTGCCGATGCGCGCCGTGATCCTCCTGCTGGCGTCGGCCGCGGCCGTTTATGCGCTGGTCGTCATCTACCCCGGCGCTCGCTGATGGCCGGATCCATGGCCTACACCCGCACATCGGTCGGCCTCCACTGGCTCCTGGCCGTGCTCATCATTTTCAACCTGGGCTTCGGGCTGTACACCGTCGGGCTGCCGCTCTCGCCGCAGAAGCTCAAGTTCTTCTCGTGGCACAAGTGGGTGGGCGTGACGATTTTCATGCTTTCCGCGGCGCGGCTGCTCTGGCGCCTTGGGCATCCTGCCCCCGCGCTTCCAGCTACGATGAAGCCGTGGGAAATGCGGCTCGCGAATGGCTCGCACGCCCTGCTCTATGTGCTCTTCTTTGCGGCCCCCCTCACCGGATGGCTCTTCAGCTCCGCGGCCGGGTTCCAGACCGTGTATCTTGGCGTGTTTCCGATACCCGACGTCCTCTCCAAGAACAAGGAAGTGGCCGACGTCCTGCGCTTCGCCCACCGCTGGATCAACTACACGATGGCGACCGTCATTGGCCTGCACGCAGCCGCTGCCCTGAAGCACCACATGCTCGATCGCGACGACGTGCTTACCCGCATGCTCCCCTTCCTTCGACCCCGACACCGATGAACTGGATCCTGCCCGCCGTAGTCGCGGCGGCGCTCGCCGCATTTCCCGCGGCCGCGCAACAGAAGATCATTCCCGCCAAGAGCTCGATCCGTTTCGTGACCAAGCAGATGAACGTGCCCGTCGAGGGACAGTTCAAGCGGTTCGATGCGAGCGTGGCGTTCGACGCCGCGAAGCCCGAGGCCACGAAGGCCGAGTTCGAGGTCGACCTGGGCTCGATCGATCTCGGCAATGCCGAGGGCGAGACCGAAGCGAAGCGCAAGGCCTGGCTCAACATCGACGCCTTTCCCAAGGCGCGCTTCGTCGCGGCATCCGTGAAATCCCTTGGCGGCGGCAGGTTCGAGGCTGCCGGTGCGCTCACCATCAAGGGACTGAGCCACAACATCGTCGCGCCCTTCACGCTCACCGAAGCGGGCGGCGTGCGCACCGTCGAGGGCCAGTTTTCCCTCAAAAGACTGCAGTTCAAGATCGGTGAGGGCCCCTGGTCCGACACCGATACTGTCGCCGACGACGTGTTGGTCCGCTTTCGCTTCACCCTTCCCGCCAAGTAAAGGACTCTCGATGAAACGCACGCTCCTTCCCGCCGCCGTCGCCGTGCTCGTCACGGCGCTTCCCGCATACGCCGAGCTCGAAACCTTCACGGTCGACCCGAACCACACCTTTCCCGCCTTCGAGATCGGGCACTTCGGCTACTCCCTCCAGCGCGGACGCTTCAACAAGACCACCGGAAGGATCACCCTCGATACCGCCGCGAAGCAGGGCAGCGCCGACATCGCCATCGACACCGGCTCGGTAAGCACCGGCCACGCCAAACTGGAGGATCATCTGCGCGGCGAGGATTTTTTCAACTCCGCGAAACATCCGCAGATGACCTTCAAGTCGAACAATTTCGCGTTCGAGGGTGACAAGGTCAAGAGCGCCTCAGGCGACCTCACCATCAATGGCGTCACGCGGCCGGTGACGCTGAAGGCCGACCAATTCAACTGCGCCCCGCACCCCATGCTCAAGAAGAAGGCCTGCGGCGCCGAGCTCACGACCACCATCAAGCGCAGTGATTTCGGGATCAAGACCTTCCTGCCCGCAGTCGCCGACGACGTGATGCTACGCATCAATGTCGAGGCGATAAAGGACTAGCTCGGTCCGCGCGCATGCTTGCCGAGCATTTCTCGCGCTTCTTCGAGGCGAACCCCGGGCTGCTGCATTTCTCGGCGCACAGCCACCACCCGTGGCCCGATGCGACCGAGGCAGCCCAGGCGCGTTATTGGCGCGATTCGGCCACGCTGGCCGATCGGAAGTGGGAGCGTGTGTTCGGCGAGGTCGTGCCCAGGGCGCAAGACCACGTGGCGCGCATCCTCGGGTTGTCCGATTCGCGGCAGGTCGCGTTCGCGGCGAACACCCACGAGTTCGTGACCCGGCTCTATTCGTGCCTCGAGAGCGACCGGCCCCTAAAGGTGCTCGCTAGCGCGCACGAGTTCCATAGCTTCCGGCGGCAGACGCGGCGCCTCGAGGAAGCGGGGCGGGTTCAGCTGACCGAGATTCCCGGTGAGCCTTGGAACACGTTCACCGGGCGCTTCTGCGAGGCCGCGCGCGCGAGCGCGTGGGACATGGTGTGGCTGTCGCACGTTTTCTTCGACTCCGCGTTCTTGGTGGAAGGCCTGGAAGCGATCTGCGCGGCGGCGCCGGAGCGTGCGCTGGTGGCGATCGACGGCTATCACGCGTTCTGCGCGCTCCCCGTTGACCTCGCACGCGTTCACCGCCGGGCGTTCTACCTGGGCGGCGGCTACAAGTACGCGATGGCGGGTGAAGGCGCCGCCTACCTCGCGATCCCGCCCGGCTGCGAGCTGCGCCCGGTCGATACGGGGTGGTTCGCGTCCTTCGATACCCTGAGCGGCAAGTCCGGCGAAAAGGTGCCTTACGCGGACGGCGCCATGCGCTTCTGGGGCGCGACCTTCGATCCCACGGGCGTCTACCGGCTCAACGCCGCGATGGACTGGCTCGCCGCCACCGGCACCACCATCGCCGACGTGCATCACCATTCGACGGCGATGCAGAAACACTTCCTCGACGACCTGGCGCGACTCGGTCCCGGGCCGCTCGACGCGCGCCACCTCGTGCCCACGGCCGGGGTCAAGCGCGGCAACTTCCTCACCTTCGACGTGGATGGCGCCGAGGATCTTCAGAAGCGCCTCATCGCGCAGCAGGTCCTCATCGACCGCCGCGACCGGCGGCTGCGCTTCGGCTTCGGCGTCTATCATGACGAGGAGATGGTCCATCGGCTGGTCGCGGCGGTGGGTCGGGCGTTGAAGTGACGACGGCGAGTGACGCTACCGCAAATCTTGGAAACGCAGATGGCCGCAGATGAAAAGCAGGATGGCCGCAGATAACTTATAAATGGCAAGAGAGGTACGCAATGGCTCACGGGTCCACGAAACGGAAACTCTTAAAACTTTTATCTGCGTTCATCTGCTTTTCATCTGCGGCCATCTGTGTTCCCGGACTTGCGCTCGCCCAGGCGTACCCGTCTAAACCTATCCGCTTCGTCGTTCCGTACCCCGCCGGCGGTCCTCTCGACACCGTCGCGCGCCTGCTGGCGCAGAAGGTTTCCGAGAGCGGGGGACAACCGGTCGTGGTGGACAACAAGCCGGGCGCGGGCGGCAACATCGGCGCGGACATCGTCGCCAAGTCCCCGGCGGACGGCTACACCATCCTGATGGGGGCCGTGGCCACCCACGCGATCAATCCAACCCTCTATGCCGGCATTCCCTACGATGCGGTGCGCGACTTTGCGCCGGTCACGCAGGTTGCGTCGACTCCCAACGTCCTCGTGGTCCATCCCGCAGTACCCGCGGCCAGCGTGAGCGAGTTCATCGCCTATGCGAAGGCCAACCCCGGCAAGCTCAACTTCGGCTCGGGAAGCACCGGCAGTGCCGGCCACCTCGCGGGCGAGCTCTTCAAGGCCATGGCCGGTGCGGAGATGACGCACGTCCCCTACAAGGGCGCGGCGCCGGCGATGAACGACCTCATCGGGGGCCAGATCCAGCTGATGTTCGACAACCTCGCCTCATCGCTCGCGCAGGTCCGCGCCGGAAAGATCAGGGCGCTGGCGGTGACCACGGCACGACGCACGCCGTTGGCGCCCGAGCTTCCCACGGTCGCGGAGTCGGGCCTGGCGGGTTTCGACATCAGCACCTGGTTCGGCGTATTCACGCCCGCCGGCACGCCGCGCGCAGTGGTCGACCGCCTGCACTCGGAGTTCACCCGGGCCCTGGCGGCGCCGGACGTTCGAGAAAAGATGCAGAACCTCGGGGCCGAACCGGTGGGCAACACGCCACAGGAATTCGCCGCCTACATCCGCGCCGAAGCCGAAAAGTACGCCCGCGTCATCCGCGCGTCGGGCGCCAAGGCTGACTGACGATGGTGCGGCGCATCGCCTGGGTGTTCGCGCTGGCGGGCGCGCTGATCCTCGCCGGCCTCACGGTGATGCTTTTCTCGGCGCAGAACCAGATCCGCATTCCGGCGATCGCGGCCCTGGTCACCTTCGCCGCGATCATCCTGTCGCATCTCGGCGGAATCGAGGGCGGCCTTGCCCTTCGCGAAGAGGCCGGTACGGAGCGCACGCGCACCCTCGCCCTGGGATTGAGCGTGGTTCCCGCGCTTGCCGCGTGGGGCCTGCTGTGGCTGCCGTCACCGCAATCCCAGGTGGGGGCGGCGCTTGCGCTCTTCATCGCCGTCTGGATGGCGGACCTGTGGCTCGCGCGCCAAGGGCTCATTCCCCCCTGGTTCGTGGACCTGCGCACCGCCGTGACCGCTGCAGTCTGCGTGATCCTGGGCGTAGCGCTCTACCTGCTCTAGCGAGACTTTGCCTTCTTCTTTCCGCCCGTGGCGACGTGGCGCGCGAGCCAATCCTCGACCTCGCGGTACCAGAGGCGCGAG
>JANNKG010000269.1:0-1671 GCA_031396185.1 Burkholderiales bacterium
GCCGCGGTCGTGGTGATCGCCGCGGTGTACGTGGTCGCGGCGATGTTCAACCTCGCCATCCCCGACACGGGCGCGCGCTACGCGCACCAGGAGCGCAACCCGATGCGCCTGATGGTCGATTTCGCCAACTGCTTTGCCACGCTATGGCGCGACAAGCTGGGCCAGATCTCGCTCGCCACGACGACACTTTTCTGGGGCGCTGGCGCCACGCTGCAGTTCATCACGCTCAAGTGGGCGGAAAAAAGCCTCAACCTTCCGCTCAGCCAGGGCGCCGTGCTGCAGGGTGTCTCGGCATTGGGCATCGCCCTGGGAGCGGTGCTCGCAGCGCGCTACGTGCCGCTCAAGCGGGCGGTCCGGGTGCTGCCCTTCGGCGTGGCGATGGGGGTGGTGGTTCTCGCGATGATCTTCGTGAAGTGGCTGCCGCTGGTCTACGTGCTGCTGATCCTGGTGGGCGCGATGGCCGGGTATTTCGTGGTGCCGATGAACGCGCTCCTGCAGCACCGCGGACACGTGCTGATGTCGGCGGGCCATTCGATCGCGGTGCAGAACTTCAACGAGAACGTGAGCATCCTGGTGATGCTCGCGCTCTACTCGCTGATGTTGCGGCTCGACCTGCACATCCACTTCATCATCGCGATGTTCGGCATCTTCGTCTCGATCACGATGTTCCTGGTGCTGCGCTGGAACGCCGCCAACCACCGCGCCGATCCGAACCTCGATCGCCTCATCGGCGAAGTGAAGCACTGACGCCGCTACGCCATCTGCGGGCTGGGCGGTGGCAGGGGTTGGGCGGCCGTCTCGTCGTCGCGCACCGTGCCCTTGGGCAGGAACATGTGGACGTAGCCGCAACGCTCGCACACCGCGCAATGCGCATTGCCGCCAGGATCGAGGAAGCTGAAGAGCGGCGCGCTCAGGCTGAAATTGTGCTCCCAGAACGTGTCGTGGCTGCAGATCATGCAGCGCAGCGCCTTGCCCTGCACGGTGACGGGTCCAATCTCGCGGGCCATGGCAATTCCCTTCGTTTTAGCCGGTCGTCATCGGCTTTGGAGGCGCTTTTTCGCCGGGCGTTCCAAGGCGTTCGAATTCGGCGATCACCTGCGCCCCGAGCAGCAGCAACGTGGCGGCGAGCTCCAGGCTCAGCAGCACCACGATCGCCGAGGTAAGCGAGCCATAGACCTCCCCCACGCGCGACAGGGTCTCGAAATACCAGTGCAGGACGTGGCGGGTCAGCTCCCAAAGCAGCGCCGCGGTCGCGCCGCCGATGAGGGCATTGCGCCACGAGAGGCGGCCGACGGGCATCACCATGTAGATCGCGGTGATGATGAAGATCTCGCCGGCCACGCCGACTAGGTAGAGCAGCACGATCGAGACGCCGTCCAGGCCCCATTCGCGGCCGAGGAACTGCACGCTCTTCTCGCCCATCGCCTGCAGGCTCCCCGACACCAGGGTCACGAGCAGCCCGCCGACGCCGAGCAGGACGATGTAGATGTAGGGCAGCACGGCCGAAACCAGGAAATTGCGCCGCCGGATCGCCACCCGGTGGATGAAGATCACCGACATCGCGTTCTCGAGCACGGTGAAGGCGAGCGAGCTGAAGAACAGCATCGTGAGGAAAAGCACCCAGCCCATCACCTCCTTGTGCTCGAGGAACTTCGCGAGCTCGACGGTCAG
>JANNKG010000274.1:0-2673 GCA_031396185.1 Burkholderiales bacterium
GGCGACCTGGCGCAGGATCCGGTCGGCGATCTCCGATTGCATGTCCTTGAAGAGCAGCAGCTCCTCGGCTTCCTTCGCGATCGGCGCTGCCTCGCTATAGGTGATGGTGCGGCGCGCGGTCGCCTCCACCGGGGCGATCACTGGAACCTCGCGCCCGGGCACGAGGAGCTCGTAGCGCACCGCGAGGCGCAGCTCGAATTCGTAGACGCGGCCGGTGCCGGTGATGGTGTGGATCGACTTGTCGCGGACCTCGGCGATGATGCGCAGGTGCGCCTCGGCCCCGGTGGCGCTCGCCACGACGCGCGTGGGCCCGCTCGCGAGCGTGCGGCGGATCTCCTGGGCGACGCCGCCGCCGGGAACGAACAGCGTCTTGATGCCCACCGCGGGATCGCCGCGAAGCTGGAAGCCGCAGGTGACCGGGCCGAAGAGCATCATGACCACGAGAACAATGGCAGTGGTGACGCTCGAGGTGCGGTCATCCCCGCGTGGGCGGGGACCCAATGATTGGGCACCCGCCTGCGCGGGTGTGACAAGTTCCCTAAACAACGACATTCACCAACCGCCCCGGCACGACGACCACCTTCTTCGGCTTCTGGCCGCTGATGAATTTCTGCACCACCTCGTCGGCGAGCGCGAAGGCCTCGATCTGCTCGCGGCTGGCGCTCGCAGGCACGCTGAGGTGGCCGCGCAGCTTCCCGTTGACTTGCACCACGAGCTGGATCGAGTCCTGCACGAGCGCGCGCGGGTCGACCATGGGCCACGGCTGGTCGAGGAGGCGCGTGCCGGGACGCAGCTCCGCCCAAAGGACGGTCGCGATGTGCGGCACGATGGGGGACAGGAGGATGACGGCATCCTCGAGCACTTCCTGGGCCACCGCGCGCGCCGCGGGGCCGCGATCCTCGACATCGCCGAAGAGATTGAGAAGCTCGCGCACCGCAGCGACCGGCGTATCGAAGCGCAGGCGGCGACCGTAATCGTCGGCGACGCGCCCGATCGTATGGTGGAGCTTGTAGCGCAGCTCGGTGAGTTGCTTGGTGAGTTCGCCGGAGGAATAGCGCGTCGCAAGCCCGGCTTCGCGATGCTCGAAGACGATCCTCCAAAGCTTCCTCAGGAATTTGAAGGATCCTTCGACGCTCTCGTCGGACCAGAGGACCGTGTCGGTCGGCGGGTTGGCCGACATCACGTAGAGCCGCGCAGTGTCGGCCCCGTACTTGTCGATCATCTCCTGCGGATCGACGCCGTTCCTCTTCGACTTGGACATCGTGCCGATGCCCTCGTACTCGATCTCGCTGCCGTCGCTTTTGAGCGTCGCGCTGGCGACCTTGCCCTCGGCATCGTGGACGACCTGCACCTCGTCGGGCGCGAAATACTCGATCCCGCCCTTAACGGTCCGCCGCGAGTAGATGTGGTTCAGCACCATCCCCTGCGTGAGCAGGTTCGCGAACGGTTCGTCCGCCTTGACGAGCCCCATGTCGCGCATCGCCTTGGTCCAGAACCGCGCGTAGAGCAGGTGCAGGATGGCGTGCTCGATGCCGCCGATGTACATGTCGATCGGCATCCAGTACTGCGCGCGCTCGTCCACCATCGCGGTCGCGTCGGGGCAGGCGTAGCGCATGAAGTACCAGGACGAGTCGACGAAGGTGTCCATGGTGTCGGTCTCGCGCTTGGCCGCACCGCCGCACTTCGGGCATCGGGTCTCGTAAAAAGCGGGCGACTTGGCGAGCGGGCTGCCGGTGCCGTCGGGAACCAGGTCTTCGGGCAGGACGACGGGAAGCTGGGCATCGGGAACACCGACGTCGCCGCACTTGGCGCACTTCACGATCGGGATCGGCGTGCCCCAGTAGCGCTGGCGCGAGATTCCCCAGTCGCGAAGTCGGTACTGAATGCGCTTGCGGCCGAGGCCCTTGGCCTCGAGGTCGCGGGCAATGGCATCGATGGCCGCAGCTTGCTCGAGGCCGTCGTATTCGCCCGAGTTCACATTACGGCCAGGCGTCTCGTACCACGGCCGCCATTCATCGTCGGAGTAATCGATCGAACCCGCCTTGATTACCTGCTTTATTTCGAGTCCATATTTTTTCGCAAACTCGAAATCGCGCTCGTCATGGCCCGGAACAGCCATCACCGCGCCCTCGCCGTAGCCCATCAGCACGTAGTTGCCCACCCACACCTCGATCGGCTCGCCGGTGAAGGGATGGAGCACCTTCAGGCCGGTAGGCATGCCCTGCTTTTCCATCGTGGCGATGTCGGCTTCCTGGACGCCGCCCTTCTTGCATTCCTCGATGAACGCGGCAAGGGCCGCGTTGCCCTTGGCCGCTTCCGTGGCGAGGGGATGCTCGGGCGCGACCGCCGCGAACGTGATGCCCATGATGGTGTCGGCGCGCGTGGTGAAGACCTTGAGGCCGGCCTTGCCATCGGCCATGCGTTTTGCGGTCTCGGGCGCGTAGGGCAGGGTGAACTCCACGCCCTCGCTCCTCCCGATCCAGTTGCGCTGCATCTGCTTCACCTGCTCGGGCCAGCCGAGGCCGTCGAGGGAATCGAGCAGCTCGTCCGCGTACTGCGTGATCCGCATGTACCACATCGGGATCTCGCGCTTCTCGATCACGGCGCCGGTGCGCCAGCCGCGCCCGTCGATCACCTGCTCGTTGGCGAGCACCGTCATGTCGACCGGATCCC
>JANNKG010000360.1:0-13156 GCA_031396185.1 Burkholderiales bacterium
GGAACGCGTCGAAGTGCTGCGCGTTGGTCACCTCGTAATAGGAGAGGCGGCTGTTGGTGTCGGCGAGCTTGTTCAGCGCGAAGTACGGGCGCGACGTCTGGTTCACCGGGACCAGCGTGTCGGAGCGACCGTGCACGATCACCGCGGGCTTCCCACGCAGGTCACCGTTGCGCTTGGTCTCGTCGATGCTCGCGCGCACGGTGCTCGCCACCGAGTCGGTCGTACTGGTGAAGAGGTTGCGCAGGCATACCGCCCCGGCGATGTTGAAGTCCGCCAAACCTGTGGATGCCGAGACCGAGGCTGGGTCCGAAGCCGCGCCGCCGACCGCGTTGTTATTGAGAACCGCGATGCCGGAGGTGGGCGGAACCCCGTTGCCGGTACCGAAGAGCTGGGCACCGGCGTTTGCCGACAGGAGCGCAGGAATGCCCGCCGTCGGCGCGCCGCCGAAGCTGTAGCCGCACAGATTGTTGGCGACACTGGCCTTGGCGTAGGCGTTGGCATACGTGACCGTCACCGCCAGGACGGCGAGGGAATAGTGCGAGGCCATGAACGGAATCGATTCGGTCTCCCACCCGGCTGCGAGCAGTCGGTTGAGTGAATCGATGGCGCGTTCTTCGGTCGTGGTACCGGTCACGAGGCCCTGTGCAGCCAACGCGGTGCAGCGGTTGGCCGCAAACGCGAGGTTGGGCGTCGTGATGCCGATGAGGCCCGCGGAGCCGGCCGAGCCCGCCGCCACGGGCGCAAGCGATGCGCACGGCTGGTAGAGGTTCGCGATGGTGAAGTAGTCGTAGAGCGGCCGCGCGGACGAGCTCACGTTGGTGGCGCCGCGCTTGATGGTGACGCCTGCCGGGGCGTTCAGGTTGATGTGGGGCTCGGCGACCGCCACGCCGTCGATCAGGCCGTCGCTGTCCTCCTCGGCCGCAGCGATCGCGGCACCCGCGCCGTTGGAGACGCTCGAGGCGATGACGATCGTGTTCTCCTTGAAGAGAACCCTGGAGATCGAACCGTTATCGACGCCGTACTTCTGGTTGAGCACATAGAACGCAAATTCCACGGCGCGCAGCGTGTCGCGGCCCCAATCCTTCTCGGAGTTCTGCTGCGAGTGCGCGTGCTTGTACGCCCATCGGTTCGGGAAGGCGGTGTTGAATGCGACAAGCTCCGAGCCGGTGATGTTCGCCGTGAACTGGGAAGCGTTGCCTGCGGTGCCTGCGGGCGTGCGCGTGCCTTGCATCACATACACCGCGTTCGGCGTGAGGTCGTGGCCGCCGTTGCCCGTGCCCTTGTCGGCGTATGCGACGGCGCATCCTTTCTTGAGGCCCCATTCGCCGGCGGTTCCGATCGCGCCATACACTCCGCGCGAGCCGCTCGAAGTCGCGGTCACGATGCACGCATTGGCGACCGTGAAGGTGCTCGGGATCTGCACCATGAGCGTCACGTTCTGGCGGCCGCTGCCGTCGTCGGCATAGGCGATGTGCTCCTCGCCCGCGATCTTGCCTTCGGACGCGGTCACGGCCCCATTGGTGTCGACGTTCGGGCCGTAGAGCGTGCCGTAGCCGCCCTTCGGGCTGACGTCCACGAGCGCGCGGTAGTTGTTGCAGATCGCCAGCTTTCGCAGCTCGGCCACGGTCGGTGCCGCCGGAATGGCGGGAGCGGGACATGCGACACCGGCTTGCAGACCCGCCTTTCCGAGGCCCCCGGTCAGCAGGTCATCGGCAGCGCCGTCATAGGTGGTGCTGACGATCGCGCTCTTGATGAAGTCCGGCAGGTTGTTCTCGTTGTTGTTCTTGTCGTTGCGGTTGCAGCCGACGACGACGATGAGCGTAGTGGCGACCAGCGCCGCGCGCATGAGTACCGACATGGGTTCCCCTCCGATGCATTTTTGAATGGTTGTGGACGCCGATGAAGTGGCGCCGCGAGGCAATTTGGTTGCAAGGGCCGTGCCCGAGGGCGATACCGGCCAAGTGCTTGATTCACTACGAATGCCGCCGGTCCTCCCGGGACGCTACGATGCTTGGAGTCCCGGAATCCAGACATTCGTCCAGCATCTGCGACATTATGGACTCAATAAAAGGGTCAGACACCTTCATATGCCTGAATGAAGGTGTCTGACCCTTTTATTGACTTTTAATCAGTGGCTGCGGTCGGTGCGCCCGTTGCTCGCGAGCAGCGAGAGCTTCTGGTAGAGCGTCGCGCGCGAGATTCCGAGCAATTCGGCGGCGAGGATCTTTTTTCCCTCGGCAGCGGCGAGTGCGGAGCGGATCGCGATGCGCTCGGCATCGGCAACCACGTCGGCGAGCCTCAGGGTGGCGCGATCGCCGGCACGAGACGAGCTTGCAACCCGCGGCAGCACCAGCGTGAACTCCTCCGCCGACAAGCGCGGGCTGTCGGAATTGAGCGTCACCTGCTCCAGGACATTGCGCAACTCGCGAATGTTGCCGGGCCAGCCGTATGCGGAAAGCACCGCGAGCGCCGTGGGCGTGATCTCGCGCTGCGGACGGCCCGAGCGGCGCGCGATCTCTTCCAGGATGTGGTCGGCGAGCAACTCGATGTCGGGGATCCGCTCGCGTAGCGGCGGCAGCTCGATCGGCAGTACCGACAGGCGGTAGTAGAGGTCGGAGCGGAAGCGCCCCATCGACACCATCTGGCGCAGGTCCACGCTGCTCGCGGCGATCACGCGCACATCGACCTTGGCGACACGGTTCGACCCTAGCGGCTCAACCTCCTTTTCCTGCAGCACGCGCAGCAACTTGGCCTGCGCCCCCATCGGCATGTCGCCCACCTCGTCGAGGAAGAGCGTCCCGCCGTTGGCGAGAACGAACTTGCCGTCGCGCCCGCGCCGGTCGGCACCGGTGTACGCGGAGGCCGAGGCGCCGAAGAATTCCGCCTCGAGCAGCGTGTCCGGAATGGCGGCGACGTTGACCGCGATGAAGGGGCCGTGGGCGCGCGGGCTCGCCGAATGGATCGCCTGCGCGAGGACCTCCTTGCCGGTGCCGGTCTCGCCCAGCAAAAGCACGGTGGTGTCGACCTGGGCGGCGCGGCGTGCGTGGCGCTTCGCTTCCATGGCGGCGGGCGAGCTGCCGAGGAAATTCGAGAACGTGTACTTGACCCGACGCTCCTCGGCAAGCGACTTGCGGATGTCGGCGAGCTGCGTTTCCAGCCGCTGGAACTTCGACACCATCGGCTGCAGCGACTGCCGCCGGTCGAAGAGCATGAAGCCGGCGGCGCCGATCACGCGTCCGCGCTCGTCCTTCACCGGCACGCGCATCACGACGAAGGACTCGTCGCCGAACTGCATGATGTCGAGCATGATCGGCTCGCCCGTGCGCACCACCTCGCGCATGAGGCTGTTCGGGATGACATCCTCGACCACCTTGCCGATCGCCTCGGTGGCGGTGGCGAGCTTCAGCCGCGCCGCGTATTTGTCGGACATCCAGATGATGCGTGCGTCACGATCGACGATGATCGCGCCCTCGCACATCCCGTCCAGCCCCTCGAATAGCGATTTCTTGGCGATCTTGCGGACCGCCGCCGGATCTTTCAGGCGTGTCAAGCTTCCCTCCTCTGAACCGCTTTTGTTATCCGGGAACGGGGTCAGGCCCCGCGCCTCTATTTGATGACCGACTTGTCCTGCCCAAACAGGATCTTGCGCTCTTCTTCGGTCCGGATCGCGGATTTCTGCGGGTTGACTTCCTTGATGCGGGCATAGGCGCGGACCGTCGCCGGCCGTGCGCGGATCGCGGCATGCCAGCGCTTGAGGTTCGGAAAGTCGTCCATGTCCTGCCCTTGTCGCTCGGGAATCACCCAGGGGTAGGCCGCCATGTCGGCGATGGTGTACTGCTTGCCCATGATGAAGGCGCGGCCCGTGAGGCGCTTGTTCAGCACGCCGTAGAGCCGCGACGTTTCCTTCACGTAGCGGTCGATCGCATAGGGCAGCTTCTCCGGGGCATAGATCGCGAAGTGGTGGTTCTGGCCCGCCATCGGGCCGAGTCCGCCCATCTGCCACATCAACCATTCGAGCGTCTCGACTTGCCCCCGCAAGTCCTTGGGGATGAATTGGCCGGTCTTGCCGGCGAGATAGAGGAGGATCGCCCCGGACTCGAATACGCTGATCGCCTTTCCACCGTCGGTGGGGTCGTGATCGACGATGGCGGGGATGCGGTTGTTGGGCGAGACCCTGAGGAATGCCGGATCGAACTGCTCACCCTTGCCGATGTTGATCGCCTTGATGGCGTAGGGCAGCCCGGCTTCCTCCAGGAAAAGGGTGATCTTGTGGCCGTTCGGAGTGGTCCAGTAATACAGGTCGATCATGGAAAATCCTCCTCCTGGCGTGCGTATCAGGCTTTGCGGTCGATGCGGAACGCGTTGAACGATTGCGCGACCGGCATGAGCTCGACGGAATTGATGTTCACGTGTGCCGGCCGGTTCACCACCCAATGGACGGTCTCGGCAACGTCGTCGGCGGTGAGCGGCTGCTGCACCCCTTCGTAAACCTTCGAGGCGCGTGCCGCGTCTCCGTGGAACCGCACCTGCGAGAACTCGGTGCCGCCGCACATGCCTGGCTGCACGTCGGTCACGCGCACCGCGGTGCCGAGCAGGTCGGCGCGCAGGTTGAGGCTGAACTGGTGAACGAAGGCCTTGGTGGCGCCGTAGATGTTGCCTCCCGGATAGGGATACATCGCCGCCACCGATCCGATGTTGACGATGTGGCCGCGGTTTCGCGCAACCATCCCGGGGAGTGCCGCGCGCGAGCAATAGGCGAGACCCTTCACGTTGGTGTCGATCATCGCGTCCCAGTCGTCGAGGTCGGCGTCCTGCGCGGAGGCGAGCCCGAGCGCGAGGCCCGCGTTGTTCACCAGCACGTCGACCTCGGCGAAGTCCTCCGGCAAACTTGAGAAAGCGCCCAACACTTTGCCGCGGTCCCGGACGTCGACTTCGAGGGGCAGGAGCGTGTCGCCGAGCTCGCTTCGCAGGGCATCGAGACGCTCGCGGCGTCGCCCCGCCGCCACCACTCGGTGCCCGTCGCTCACGAAGCGGCGCGCGATGGCAGCGCCGAATCCGGCGGTGGCGCCAGTGACGAAAACGATCATCCGTCGATTATGCCCGACGCTCGCTTCACGCTGGTCTCGACCGCCGGCGTTGAGCGGCGCGCTCGATCCGTCCGCACCTTGGCTGCTTGCCGGCGTTGAGCGGCGTGCTCTCCGTCCGCTCCAACGCCGTTCCCTACCTCCCCATCGGACCGATGTCGCACCTCTTGTATTGGTTGGGCCAGGCCAGGTCGACCTTGAGCACCTTCGCGGCGTGCCGCGGCCAGTACGGATCGCGCAGCATCGCGCGGGCGAGGCAGACGGCGTCGGCCTGGCCGAGGGAGAGGATCTGTTCGGCCTGTACGGGCTCGGAGATGAGACCCACGGCCATCGTCGGGATGCCGGCCTCGCGGCGGATCGCGTCGGCGAACGGCACCTGGTAGCCGGGCCCGAGCTCAATTTTCTGTGTGGCGATGTTTCCCCCGCTCGAGCAGTCGATCAGGTCTACGCCGATCGCCTTAAGCTGCTTGCAGAGCTCGATCGATTGCGCGAGGTCCCAGCCGTCGTCGGCCCAGTCGGTGGCGGAGACCCGGTAGAACACCGGCTTGTCGGCGGGCCACGCCTCGCGCACGGCGCGCGCTACGGCCAGCGGGAAGCGCATGCGGTTCTCGAGCGATCCTCCCCACGCATCCCTGCGTTGGTTCGACAGCGGCGAGCAGAAGTTGTGCAGGAGGTAGCCGTGGGCACCATGGACCTCGACCACGTCGAAGCCCGCGTCGAGGGCGAGCTTCGTCGAACGGCGAAAGTCCTCGATGGTGCTATCGATCTCCTTCTCCGTCATTGCGCGCGGAGGCGCGTAATCGCCGAAGGCAATTGCGCTCGGTCCGAGCGTCTGCCACGCGCCTTGCGCGGCCGTGAGCGACTTGCCACCCTCCCACGGCTTCCCGCAGGACGCCTTGCGGCCGGCATGTGCGAGTTGGATCGCGGGCACCGCGCCCTGTCCGCGGACGAAGCTTGCGATCCGCCCCCACGCCTTGGAATGGTCATCCGACCAGAGGCCTGCATCCCAGGGCGTGATCCGCCCAACGGGCGTGACGCCACTGGCCTCGACGCACACCAGGGCAGCGCCGCCGACCGCGCGGCTGCCCAAATGCACGAAGTGCCATTCGTTCGGCATGCCGTCCTCGGAAGAGTACTGGCACATCGGCGAGACGAAGATGCGGTTGGGGAAAGTAATTCGGCGAAGCTGGAACGGCGAGAAGAGTTTTGACATGCGAAGATATTAGCTTGGAATCCGTACTGACCATCCGAGCGGGAAAGCGCGCCCTCGAGCGCATGAAGACCCACGGTCTTGATGCCGCCGACGTGGAGATCGTACCGGGCGCGGCCGGCGGGCCGAAGGGCCTCGGCATCTCCGGCCTCGATTCGGCGATCTTCGGGGAGTGGCTGCCCTCGGCTCCGCGCATGCGCCACCTGATCGGCTCCTCGATTGGCGCATGGCGCTTCGCAGCCGCCAGCACCCTGGACCCGGTGAAGTCGCTGTCGGAATTTGCCCGCCTCTACACCGAGCAATCGTATCCGCCGCGTCCCAGCCGGCGGTTCGTCTCGGACGCGGCGCGCACCATGCTCGGCGCGCTCTTCAAGGGGCGGGAGCCCGAGATCCTCGCGAGCCCCTGGAACCGGCTGCATATCATCACGGTGCGCGGCCGCTGGCCGCTCACGCGCGATTCATCGCTGCATACGCCGTTCGGCTTCGGCATGGCGGCGATGGCCAACGTGATCGGGCGCCGCCACCTCGCGCGCTTCATCGATCGCACCGTGTTCCTCGATGCGCGCGACCATCCTTGCGTGATGCCCGATCGATTCGACGCCTTCCACACCCATACGGTCACCCTCGATGCGGAGAATCTCGGCGAAGCATTGCTCGCCTCGGCCTCGATCCCGATGGTCCTCGAGGGCGTCGGGAACATTCCCAACGCGCCGCTGGGAATCTACTGGGACGGCGGCCTCATCGACTATCACCTGCACCTTCCCTACCACCACGCGACCGGGCTGGTGCTCTACCCGCACTTCACCGACCGCATCGTGCCGGGATGGCTCGACAAGGGGATGCCATGGCGGCGCGCGCGCGGGCAAGGGCTCGACAACGTGATCGTGCTGGCGCCGTCGAGCGCCTACCTTGCGAAGCTTCCCAACGGCAAGCTCCCCGATCGCAAGGACTTCGCGCGTTATGCCGGCAACGACGCGAAGCGCATGGCGACGTGGCGACAGTCGATCTCCGAGAGCGATCGGCTCGCGGCGGAGTTCATGGAATTCGTCCGTCGCCCGGATCCGTCGCGAGTGCTGCCCCTGTAGCGCCCCACGCCGATCCAGTAAGATCGAACGCTTCCCGGCTCGCACCGCCGCAACATGGATCTGACCCTCGAGCAATACGAACGCCTCAGCCCGCGAAGCGAGATCGCCGCCGGCGGCCTGAAGATGCTGTTTTCGACGCCCAACACCCTGACGCTATGGCGCGTGCAGTCGATCCACCAGAAGGAGCCGTGCACGCTCGAGTGGATCGCCGGGTTTGGCGAGGGCGATATCCTCGTCGACTGCGGTGCGAACGTCGGCATGTACACGGTGTGGGCGGCGGTGACCCGCAAGGCGCGTGTCTATGCCTTCGAGCCCGAAGCCCAGAACTACGCGCTTCTCAACCGCAACATCCAGCTGAATGGCCTCGGCGAAAGGGTGACCGCGTACTGCATGGGGCTCGGCGACCGGACCGGCCTGTCGGTGCTCCACATGGCGGACATGCGGGTGGGAGGTTCGTGCCATGCCGTGGGCGAGGCGCTGGACTTCAAGCACGAGCCCCTCAACGCGCTTTACCGCCAGGGATGTTTCGCGACCCGGCTCGACGAGCTGGTGGAATCGGGAGCGATGCCGATACCGGCCCACATCAAGATCGATGTCGACGGCTTCGAGCCGCGGGTGATTGCCGGAGCGCGCAGCACGCTTGCCGACAGGAAGGTCAGGTCGCTCCTCATCGAGGCCAACCAGAATCTCGAGGATCATAGGGCGATGGTGGATGAGCTGGGCGCGCTCGGCTTCCGCTTCGACCCCGCGCAAGTCGCGCGCGCCGAACGCAAGGAAGGGTCGTTCAAGGGTGTGGCCGAATATGTCTTCACGCGCTGAGCTCGAGCTCACCTACAAGGTCGCCAACGCGCCGATCAGCGTGTTTCCGTTCCCGCACTTCTTCGTGCGCGACGTATTCCCCCAGGACTACTACGACGTGCTACAGCAGATGCTGCCGGATCCGCGGGCGATGCTGCCGATCGAAGGCGTGCGCAACGTCACCGGCAACAAGGAGCGCTTCGTCCTCGAGCTGAGGGACGAGCACCTCGCCACACTGCCCGACGACAAGCGCGCCTTCTGGAGCGACCTGCGAAGCTGGATGGTCGGAGGGGCTTTCGCGCAGATGTTGCTGCGCAAGTTCGGGACCTACCTGGTGCAGCGCTTCGAGGGCCGCAAGGACGTGGCCTACTACGACGAGGCGCTGCTGGTGCAGGACACGACGCACTACAAGCTCGGCCCCCACAGCGACGCGACGCGCAAGGTGATTACCTTGCTCTTCTACCTGCCGAAGGACCTGAGCCAATCCCACCTCGGCACGTCGATCTACGTGCCCAACAACCGCGATTTTCGCTGCCCGGGCGGCCCGCACTACAAGCACGAAGACTTCGAGCGGCTCTGGACGATGCCCTTCGTGCCGAACTCGCTTTTCGTGTTTCTCAAAACCGACCGTTCGTTCCACGGCCTCGAGCCGGTTGCCGACCCCGATACGCGCCGCTGGCTCCTGCTCTACGACATCTTCGTCAAGCCGCCCGCGGCAACTTTACCGGTTTGAGACGCGGCCTCAATCCAGCTTGATGTTGTTTTTCTGGATGATCGGTCCCCAGCGCTCGAGCTCCTCCCGCATGAACGCCGCAAATTGCTCGGGGCTGTTCCCGACTGGATCCATGAGCTGTGCATGCAGCGCCTCGCGGACGTCGGGCTGCCGGAGGACCCTCACCACTTCCGCATGGATCCGGGCGAGGACCGGGGCGGGTGTCGCTGCGGGAGCCACCACGCCGATCCATGCGTTCGCCTCGAACTCGGCCAGCCCCTGCTCCGCGAGCGTGCGGATGTCGGGAAGCAGGGGCGAGCGATTGCGCGAAGCCACACCGATCGCCTTCAGGCGTCCGGCCTTGACCAGCGGCATCACCGCGATCGCCGGCATGCAGCCGAGGCTCACGTCACCCGCGACCAGAGCGATCACCGCCTGGCTCGATCCGGGATAGGGGACCTGCACGATCTGTGTGCCGCTGCGCGCCGCGACGAGCTCCATCGACAGGTGCGCCATCGTCCCGTTGCCGAGCGAGGCATAGTTGTATTTGCCCGGGCTGCGCTTCAGCTCGGCGATCACTTCCTGGAGCCCCGACGCATTGAAGTCCTTGTTCGCGACGAGCACGCACGGCTGGTTCACGGCGAGCGTGATCGGGGCCAGGTCCCGGAACGGCTCGTATGCCATCTTCTTGTAGAGCAGCGTGTTGTTGACTAGCGGGCCGGTGATGCTTACGCCGAACGTGTAGCCATCGGGTGGGGCCTTTGCGATGGCGTCGGTGCCGACCATGCCGCCCGCACCGGGCTTGTTGTCCACGATGAAGGGCTGCTTGAGATTTGCCGCGAGCCGGTCCGCGAGGACGCGGGCGAGGATGTCGGGCGTGGACGCCGCGGCGAAAGGTACGACGATTCGCACCGCCTTGTGCGGCCACTCGTCGGCATGGGCCGGGGCGAGCGAAGCGATGACGACGGCGAGAAGGGCGATCAGCTTTTTCATGGGGACTTTCGAATTCGCGGGTGAGGTCAGGGTTCTTGTCCGAGGTTGGCGCCGTCGTCGCGAAGGGCGCCCTGGAGAATGGCCCTATCCAGGTCCCGCGCGATCCGCGAAGACTTCTCCGCGAGCGCGGCGGCGGTCCCCGCGGCCTGGCCCATGACGAAGCAGGCGCCACTCACGCGTGCCGCCGACTGGCCCTCGTGGGTCATTCCCGCGCAGCGCCCCGCGACGAGCAGGTTGTCGATGGCCACGGGAAGGATCATGCGATAGGGAAGCTGGTTGAATCCGCGCGAGCCCGGAATGTCGGGCCACACCCAGCGCACGTCGCCGGCCACGTGCATCTCGAGGGGCCAGCCGTTGACGCCGATGGCGTCGTCGAAATCGGCGCAACCGACCACGTCGTCTCCGCTAAGCATGTAGGGCGTCACGACGCGGCGCGTCTCGCGCACGCCGAGCTGCGGCGCGATGTCGACGAGATAGGCGCGCTCGAACCCCGGCACGCACGTCTTCAGGAAGCGGTAGTACTCGACCACCTGGCGCCTTCCCTCGGTCTCGCCGGCGCTCAGCTGCCGGGCGTCGGTGCCGTCGATCGCGCTCCCGTCAGTACCCTTCAGCTGCGTCACGTTGACGCGCCACTCCACGGGATTCTTCTGCGGCCGCACGATCGCACCCTTGCGCGGGAAGCGGAAATCGCCGCGTGCCTCGGCTTGTTCCATCAATGCCGGGATGGTGGCAGGCGCCTCTCGCGCGCGCTCGGGATCAACGCCGTTCACGCGGAACATGAGGGTGGGATAGAGCGCGCCGCCCCGGCCGTCGCCCTTCTCGGTCGGCGTGCCGGCGAGGTGGCAGAGGTCGCCATCCCCGGAGCAATCGATGAACTGGCGCGCACGGACCGCTTGTCGCCCCGATTTCGTCTCGATCAGGAGTGCATCGAGGCGGCGCTCATCGCGGCGAATCACCTCAACGCCGTGAGCGTGAAACAGGACCTCGGCCCCCGCCGCGGCGAGGAGCTCGTCGGCGGCGCACTTGTACGCCGACATGTCGTAGGCCTGCGCATGGGTCTTGCCCATCACGAGATGCGGCTCGTTCAGGCCATCGAGGGTCGCGATGCGGTCCAGGAGATCGCTCGCCACCCCGTGAACCACGCGGCGGATCTCTCCGTGGACGTTGGCGTGGAGGCCGCAGAAATTGGTCACCCCTGCTGCCGTGCCCATCCCCCCGAGAAAGCCGTAGTGCTCGACCAGGAGCGTGCGCATTCCGCGGCGCGCCGCCGCCACGCTCGCCGCAATGCCCGCGGGTCCACCGCCCAGGACGACGACGTCGTACTCCCCCAGCACCGGCGTCCTGCGCGCGGGTTCGTCGACGAAGGAGGCCGTCATCAATAGTTGAGGTTCGGTGCTAGCCAGCGCTCGGCCACCGCGAGATCCATTCCCTTGCGGTGCGCGAAGTCGGCAACCTGGTCGCGCTCGATCTTGCCGACCGCAAAGTAGCGCGCCTCCGGGTGCGACAGGTAGAACCCGCTCACCGCCGCGGTCGGCAACATCGCGAACGACTCGGTCAGCGTAAGCCCGGCATTTTTTCCGGCATCGAGGAGCGCGAACAGGTCGCCCTTCTCGGTGTGATCGGGACACGCGGGATAACCGGGCGCGGGCCTGATGCCGGAATACTTCTCCGCGACGAGCTCATCGCTGCTGAGCTTCTCGTTCGCGGCGTAGCCCCAGAACTCGGTGCGCACGCGATGGTGCAGGTGCTCCGCGAACGCCTCGGCCAGGCGGTCGGCGAGCGCCTTCACCATGATCGCGTTGTAATCGTCGTTCTTCACCTCGAACTCGCGTACCTTCGCATCGATACCGATGCCGGCGGTCACCGCGAAGGCGCCGACGTAATCGGCCACGCCGCAGTCCTTGGGGGCGACAAAGTCGGCGAGGCACTGGTTCGGGTTGCCCGACGGCTTCTCGTTTTGCTGGCGCAGGTTGTGCCAGGTCATGAGAACACGATCGCGCTTGTCGTCGGCGTAGATCTCGATGTCGTCACCGATGGAATTGGCGGGCCAGAGGCCGAAGACGCCATTGGCCATGAGCCAGCGGCCCTTCACGATGCGCTCGAGCATGGCGCGGCCTTCGCGCTGCACGTTGCGCGCCGCCTCGCCCACCACCGCGTCCTCGAGGATGTCGGGGTATTTTCCCGCGAGGTCCCACGCCTGGAAGAAAGGACCCCAGTCGATGAAGTCGACGAGCTTTTCGAGCGGGTAGTTCTTGAGCGCCATGACGCCGAGTTGCCGCGGCCTGGGCGGCTGGTAGGCTGGCCAGGAAATCTTCACCGCATTGGCGCGCGCCGTCGCGATCGACACGCTTTTCTGGCCGGTCTTCTTCGCGTGCGCCTCGCGCACCTTCACATAGTCGGCGCGCACGCCCTCCATGTACGCGCCCCGCTGCTCGGGGCTGGAGAGTTGTGTCGCCACACCCACTGCGCACGAGGCATCGGGCACCCACACCGTCGGGCCCGAATAGTGCGGCTCGATCTTCACCGCCGTGTGGGTGCGCGACGTGGTGGCGCCACCGATCAGCAGCGGCACGGTGAAGCCGAGCCGCTCCATCTCCCGGGCAACGTGCGCCATCTCCTCGAGCGAGGGGGTGATGAGGCCCGAGAGCCCGACCATGTCGGCATTTTCCTTGCGCGCCGTCTCGAGGATGGCTTCGCACGAGACCATGACGCCCAGGTCCACCACGTCGAAGTTGTTGCACTGGAGCACCACGCCCACGATGTTCTTGCCGATGTCGTGCACGTCGCCCTTGACGGTCGCCATGACGACTTTGCCCTTGGGCTTCGGTGCCGTGCCGAGGCGCTTCTTCTCTTCCTCGATGTAGGGAATGAGGTGCGCGACCGCCTGCTTCATCACGCGCGCCGACTTGACGACCTGGGGCAGGAACATCTTTCCCGAGCCGAAAAGGTCTCCCACGACGTTCATGCCGTCCATGAGGGGTCCCTCGATCACCTGGATCGGTCGCTCGAACGCCTTGCGAGCTTCCTCGGTGTCCTCGACGATGTGCTGCGTGATGCCCCTCACCAAAGCGTGGGTGAGGCGCTCGCCCACCGCGCCCCGGCGCCACGCGAGGTCCTCGACCGCATCCTTCTTCTGGCCCTTGAACGATTCGGCGAACTCCACCAGCCGCTCGGTGGCGTCGGCGCGACGATTGAAGATCACATCCTCGACGCGATCGAGCAGCTCCTTCGGGATGTCCGCGTACACGCCCAGCTGCGCGGCGTTCACGATCCC
>JANNKG010000391.1:0-3568 GCA_031396185.1 Burkholderiales bacterium
CGCGACATCACGCAGCTGCGCACCGCGGACGGACGCATATCCGGCGTGAGGATCGAGGCGGGCGGCGAGCCCGAATCCGTGCTCACCGCGGATGCCTACGTGGTCGCGCTGGGAAGCTACTCGCCGCTCCTTACGCGCCCGATCGGCATCGACCTGCCGATCTACCCCGCGAAGGGATACTCGGCCACGGCCGACGTTGCAGACCCGGCCCGCGCGCCCATGGTGAGCATCACCGACGACGAGGCCAAGATCGTGTTCTCCCGCCTCGGCAACCGGCTACGCATCGCGGGGACCGCGGAATTGTCGGGCTATACCATCCATCTCAACCCGGTGCGCTGCCAGGCGCTCATCCGCCGCGCGGAGGCGGTGTTTCCGGGCGCGGCTGATTATGGCAACGCGACGTTCTGGACCGGGCTGCGCCCCTCGACACCCTCCAACGTCCCGATCATCGGCCCGACGCGCTTTCCGAACCTGTACCTCAATACCGGACACGGCACGCTCGGCTGGACCATGGCCTGCGGGTCGGGCAAGGCGGTCGCAGATATCATCTCGGGTAAGAAACCGGAGGTGGAGTTCCGATGGTCGAGCTGAAGGACATCCAGGCGGCGGCGAAAGTGATCCAGGGGCATGTGGTGAATACCCCGTGCCTGCATTCGCGCACGCTCTCCGAGATCACCGGCGCGCAGGTCTTCCTCAAGTTCGAGAACCACCAGTTCACCGCGTCTTTCAAGGAGCGCGGGGCGCTGAACCGGCTGATGTCGCTCGAACCCGCGCAGGCGAAGAAGGGCGTCATCGCCTGCTCGGCGGGCAACCACGCGCAAGGGGTCGCATACCACGCGCATCGCCTCGGTATCCCCGCGGTGATCGTGATGCCGCGCTACACGCCCTATGTGAAGGTCGAGCACACCCAGAAGCATGGCGCCGAGGTGATCCTCGAGGGCGAAAACTTCGACGCCGCCAAGACCTATGCGATCGACCAGGCGGGCAAGCGCGGCCTGACCCTCGTGCACCCCTACGACGACGAGCTGATCATCGCGGGCCAGGGCACCTGCGGCCTCGAGATGATGGCCGAGCATCCCGGGCTCGACACGCTCGTGGTGGCGATCGGCGGCGGCGGACTGATTTCCGGGATCTCGATCGCGGCCAAGGCGATCAAGCCGTCGATCGAGGTGGTCGGCGTCGAGATGGTGCGCTTCCCCGCGATGTACCACGCGATGAAGGGGACCGAGCCGCAGTTCGCGGCGTCGACCATCGCCGAAGGCATCGCGGTGAAGGAGCCGGGGCGCCTGGCCCGCGAGATCATCGCGAAGAACGTGGCCGAGATCCTGCTCGTCGACGAGGGGGACATCGAGGAATCGATCGTGATGCTGCTGGAGATCGAGAAGACCGTGGTCGAGGGCGCGGGTGCGGCACCGCTCGCGGCGTTGATGCGCAACCGCGCCCGCTTCGCCGGAAAGAAGATCGGCCTGGTCCTCGGCGGGGGCAACATCGATCCCCTCGTGCTGGCCGAGATCGTCGAGCGCGGAATGGTGCGCGCCGGGCGCCTCGCGCGCGTGCTGGTGGAGTTGCGCGACCTCCCCGGATCGCTTGCGAAGGTCACCGCCTGCGTCGCCGGCGAGAACGCCAACATCGAGGAAGTCCACCACCAGCGCGCCTTCACCACACTCGCGGTCCAGAACGCCGAGGTGGACCTGGTCCTCAAGACCCGCAACCACGAGCATGTGAAGCAAATCGTCGCCGCGCTGAAGAAGATCGGATTCAACGCTCGCGCCCACCCTGTTGAATAAAAGGAGAAATGACCAATGACCATCTTTCGCCACAACGTCGGCAAGCGTCTCTCGGAAGTCGTCGTCCACAACCAAACTGTCTACCTTGCGGGTGAGGTTCCCGACGACACGTCGAAAGACATCACCGGCCAGACCGAAGAGGTGCTGGCGAAGATCGAGAAGCTGCTGAAGGACGTGGGCAGCGACAAGTCGAAGCTCCTCTCGACGCAGATCTTCCTGCCCGACATGAAGGACTTCGCCGGCATGAATGTCGCGTGGGAGAAGTGGATCGTGCCTGGCCAGACACCGGCGCGCGCCACCATCGAGGCGAAGCTCGCCAACCCGGCCTACAAGGTCGAGATCATGTGCATCGCCGCGCTATGAAGGTTTTGATCACTGGCGGCGGCGGCTTCCTCGGCTCGCGCGTGGCGCAGGCGCTCAAGGCGCGCGACCCGAAGGCGCAGGTCACGCTGCTCGACATGGCGTTCCCGCCGGGGCTGGAAAAGGAGTTCACCTGCATCGCGGGTGACGTCGCCTCACCGGACGTGATCGTGAAAGCGCTCGGCTCGGACACCGACAGCGTCTTCCATCTCGCGGCGATCGTGAGCGGCGGGGCGGAAGCCGACTTCGACCTGGGCTACCGAGTGAACCTCGACGGCACGCGCGCGCTGCTCGAAGCGTGCCGCAAGCTCGCGAAGCCGCCGAAGTTCGTCTATGCCAGCTCGGTGGCGGCGTTCGGCGGCGTGCTCCCCGAGGTGCTCGACGATTCCACCACGCCGACGCCGCAGACGTCCTACGGCGCGCAGAAGGTGATGGGGGAATACCTGGTCGCGGACTTCACCCGCAAGGGCATGGTCGACGGGCGCTCGATGCGCTTGCCCACCATCGTCGTGCGCCCCGGCAAACCCAATCTCGCCGCATCGTCGTTCGCGAGCGGCATCATCCGCGAGCCGCTGGCCGGCGTGGTCTCGGAGTGTCCCGTCCCCGATACCACGGGCGTCTGGATCCTTTCGCCGCGGCGCGTGGTCGAGGCGTTCCTCCACGCCCATGACACGCCGGCCTCGGCCTGGCCCTCGAGCCGCGTAGTAAACCTCCCGGGCATCACGCTCTCGGTGCGCGAGATGATCGACGCCATGGGGCGCGTGGCCGGCAAGGATGCGGTGTCGCGGGTGAAATTCGTGCCCGACGCACGCATCCAGGGGATCGTGAAGACGTGGCCGGTGAAGTTCCGCACCGAGCGCGCGCAGAAGATGGGATTCAAGGCTGACGACGACTTCGAGTCGATCGTGCGCGACCACATCGCCCACGAGAAGCGGTGATCTCGTTCGTCGTCCCCGCGTACAACGAGGAGCGCTGCCTCCCCGTGGCGCTGGCGGCGATCCATGAAGCGGCGCGTGCCATCGGAGCCGATTACGAGATCGTGGTGGCCGACGACGCTTCCACCGACGCCACCGCGGCGCTGGCGCGCGAAGCGGGTGTCCGCGTGGTTTCGGTTGCCAACCGCCAGATTTCGAAGACGCGCAATGATGGCGCTCGCGCGGCGGCCGGCGATCATCTGGTCTTCGTGGACGCCGACACGCGCGTGAGCGCGAACGTGGTGCGTGCAGCCATGGCCGCGTTGGAGGCCGGCGCGGTCGGTGGCGGCTGCGAGGTCGCCTTCGATTCGGACGCACCGCGGTGGGCGCG
Organism: Burkholderiales bacterium; assembly: GCA_031396185.1. Classification (GTDB taxonomy): domain Bacteria; phylum Pseudomonadota; class Gammaproteobacteria; order Burkholderiales; family Usitatibacteraceae; genus Usitatibacter. Next base: position 3,453 of record JANNKG010000391.1, read on the forward strand.
GTGGATGCTGCGTTGCGTCGTGGGGCCGATGCGCGCGTTCAACCTCGCCGCGGGCTGCTTCTTTTACTGCCGGCGCGACGCCTTCGAGCGTGTTGGCGGTTTCGACGAGCGCCATT
>JANNKG010000392.1:0-2503 GCA_031396185.1 Burkholderiales bacterium
CATCAAGGGCCTGGGCGAGGGGAATTTCGCCACGCCGATCGCGATCGAGGGCCCGGGCGACATGGTGCGCCTGGGCGAGCAGCTCGACTGGCTGCGCGAGCGCCTGGTGACGCTGGAGGCGCAGAAGACGCGCTTCCTGCAGCACGTCTCCCACGAGCTGAAGACCCCGCTCACGGCGCTGCGCGAGGGCTCCGACCTGCTCTCCTCGGGCGTCGTCGGCAACCTGAACGCCGAGCAGCACGAGATCGCCCGCATCCTCCAGGAAAACTCGATCGAGCTGAGGAAGTTGATCGAGGGGCTGCTCAACTACAGCGCCGTGCACGCGCAGACCTCCTACCTCGACGCCAAGATCGTGCCCCTGAACGAGCTGGTGCGCCGGGTGATCTACGACCGCAAGCTCGCGATCGTCGCCAAGGGCATTCGCATCGAGCTCAACACGGAAAACGTCGCGGCATACTGCGACGAGGACAAGGTTCGCGTGGTGCTCGACAACCTGCTGTCCAATGCGGTCAAGTTCTCGCCCGAGCGCGGCCTCATCTCGGTCAAGCTCTACAAGGAGCGCGGCGACGCGGTGATGGAAGTCGCTGACGAGGGGCCCGGCATCCCCGAGCCCGAGCGCGAAAAAGTGTTCGAGGCGTTCTACCGCGGCACCGACACGCCGATCGCGGCGATCAAGGGTAGTGGCCTCGGCCTGTCGATCGTCAAGGAGTACGTGACGCTGCATCGCGGGCGCATCGAGATCCTGGAGGGGCCGGGCGCCCATTTCCGCATCCGCTTCCCGCGCCGGAAGGCCGACGTGGAAGAGGCGGCTGCGTGAAGATCGCCGCTTGCCTCTGCGTGGCGGCGCTGCTGCCCGGTTGCGCGGCGGTCGAGCGCGTGATGCCGACGGCGCTGCGTCCCGTGCCTGCGTTTGCGGCGAACACTCATCCGGCCAATGACCTGATGGCCTATCTTCTGCAACTGCGTGGGCTCAACGAGCGCGGCCTCGCCGCCGAGGCGACGCGCCAGAGGCAGGTGGCGCGAAGCGAGCCCGGCGACCTGGTACAGGTGAAGCTCGCGATGGCGCTGTCGCTCTCGTCGCTCGCCGAGGAAAGCGAAATCATCTTGCTGGTCGAGCCGGTCGCACGGAAAGAACTGGCGCCGGCCGACCTGCGAGCGATGGCAAGCTTCTTGCAAGTACAGGCTTCGGAGCGTCGCCGGCTGAAGGAGAGCGCCGCGGCCGCGGGAGTCCGGGCGCGCGACGAACGCCGCGCCGCCGAATCACACAAGCTGCGCGCTGACGCCCTGCAGGAGCGTGCCGCGCAGCTGCAGCAGAAGCTCGACGCGCTCACCGAGCTCGAGAAGAGCCTCTCCGACCGACAAGCCCAGGGACGCTAATGGCCAAGAACGGAAAAGCAGCATTGTTGCTCGTTGACGACGATCCGGATTTGCTCCGGTTGCTCACCATCCGCCTGAAGGCGAATGGCTATGGCGTGACCGCGGTGGAAAGCGGCCAGCGGGCGCTGGCTTCGATTGCGGCGTCGCGGCCCGACCTGGTGCTCACCGACCTGCGCATGGAGGGCATGGACGGCATGGCGCTGTTCCACGAGGTCCAGGGCGCCTATCCGGGGCTGCCGGTGATCATCCTCACCGCGCACGGCTCGATTCCGGACGCGGTCGCCGCGGTCAAGCGCGGCGTGTCCGGCTACCTCACCAAGCCGTATGACGCGAGCGAGCTCCTCACGCAGATCGAGCGGGCCCTGACCCTGCACGGCGGCTCGGGTTCGATGCAGGCGGGCGTGGGGCAGGCGTGGCGCGAGGACATCGTGACGCGCTCGTCGCTCATGGAGGACCTGCTTGCGAAAGCGCAGCGCGTCGCCGCAGGCGATGCCAGCGTGCTGATCCAGGGGGAGAGCGGCAGCGGGAAGGAGCTGCTCGCCCGCGCCATCCACCGCGCGAGCCCGCGCGCCAACCAGCCGTTCGTGGCGATCAACTGCGGCGCGATTCCCGAAACCCTCCTCGAAAGCGAGCTCTTTGGCCATACCAAGGGATCGTTCACCGGCGCGATCGCCGACCAGCGCGGCCTGTTCGTCGCCGCGGACAAGGGCACGCTTTTCCTCGACGAGATCGGCGACATGCCGCTCGCCCTCCAGGTAAAGCTGCTGCGCGTGATCGAGACGCGCGAGGTCCGCCCGATCGGCGCGACACGCTCGATTCCCTTCGACGTGCGCATCGTGTCCGCAACGCACCGCGAACTCGCCAAGGAGAAGGACAGCGGCAACTTCCGCGAGGATCTCTACTACCGCCTGAACGTGGTGACCCTCAAACTGCCGTCACTCGATGAACGGCCCGAGGACGTGGGGCTGCTCGCCGACTACTTCCTGACGAAGCTGGCGCCCCGCTACGGCCGCGACAAGGCGGCGTTCTCACCCGAGGCGCTCGAGCTGCTGGTGAAGGCGAAGTGGCCGGGCAACGTACGCCAGCTGTTCAACGTGGTGGAGCAGTCGATCGCGCTGTGTCCCAC
>JANNKG010000411.1:0-11799 GCA_031396185.1 Burkholderiales bacterium
TCCTTGATCTCGTCGGCGCGCGCCGAGTCCTTCACGAACACGAACACCACCGACTCGCCGGGCTTGGAGTAACTGCGCAGGAAGTCCAGGCGCGGCGTCTCCTGCAGCTTCTTCTCGATCTTGTCGGTGAGCTGGCGCTCGACTTCGTCCGCGGAGGCCCCCGGCCAGCCGGTACGCACCAGCATCACCTTGAAGGTGAAATCCGGATCCTCCGCCTGCCCCAGCCGCAGGTACGAGCCCACGCCCACGAAGGCGAGCACCACCATGAGGTAGAGCACCAGCGACGGGTGCGCCAGCGCCCATTCCGAGAGGTTAAAGCGCCGCAGCATGCCGGACGACCTGGTTTTCGCGCAGCTTGTGCACGCCGGCGGTAACGACCACGTCGCCCGCATGCAGGCCCGCGGTGATGGTGGCGCCGTCTTCGCGGTATTGGCCAACGGTGACCCGGCGGATCTTCACCTGGTGGGTTTTCGGATCGACCACCCACACCGCCGCGTTTTCGCCCTCGCGCGCGAGCGCCGACAGCGGGACGACCACGAGGCTTGCATCCGAGGTCGATGCGAAGACCACGTTCGCGCTCATGCCGAGCTGCGTCTGGGGCGGCGGGTTAATGGCGTGAACGCGAACCGCGTAGGTGCGCGTGACCGGGTCGGCGCCGCCGGCGACCTCGCGGATGCGCCCCGCGAAGACCGTGGCGGGGTCCGACCAGAGCGAGATCGCCACCGCGTTGCCCTCCTTGAAGCGCGCGAGCTGGCTCTCCGCGGCGTTCACCACCACTTCCTTCTCGCCGGTGCGCGCGAGCCGCAGGACGGCTTGCCCGGCGGCGAGCACCTGGCCGGGTTCGGCGGCCACCGACACCACCACGCCGTCGTCGTCTGCAACGAGGGTGGTATAGCCGGCCTGGTTGGAGGAGATCGCCGCCTGCGAGCGCGCCTGGTCGACGCGGGCTTTGGCCGCGTTGAACCCGTTCTGCTTCACGTCGAACGCCGATGGGCTGATGAACTTCTTCGCCAGGAGATCGGCGTGGCGGTCGAGGTCGGACTTGGCGAGTGCCAGGTCGCCCTCGGCCGACGTGAGCTGGGAGCCGGCAGCCTGCGCGGCGAGGCGCGCATCTTCGGGATCGAGGCGCGCGAGCACCTGCCCGCGGGTCACGCGCGCGCCGGCGTCGACCGGGCGCGCGACCAGCTTGCCGCCGACGCGGAAGGCGGCGTCGCTTTCATGGCGTGCGCGGATCTCCCCGGAGAAGACATCGCGCGTGGCTGCAGCACCAGGGAGCACGACCAGGGTCAGCACCGGCCGCACCGGTTCCGGCTCGACCTTGGCCTGGCCGCATGCGGCGAGGAGGAGGGCGGCAAGCATCGAGATCATCGCGTTCTTCATCGGGTTTTCCTCGGGTTCGCGGGCGCGAGCCAGCCGTGCCACAGCGCGCGCAACGCGTTCTCGATTTCGCGTTCGTAGTCGCGGTCGAGGCTTTTCAGCTCCGGGCGCTTCATCGCACGCCCGAAGCGCTCGTTCGGATGCAGCAGCTGCCACAGGCCCACGATCAGGCCGTAGCTATGCAGCAGGAGCGTGACACCGGTGCCCTTCGGCTTGCCGAAGTGGCGCTCGAGATGCACACCCGCCCCCTGCAGCGTTTGTGCCACGCGGGCCTTGAAGGCGAGCGCGGTTTCCTTGGGAATTTCGCGGTCCATGAGCCCAAAGCAGCGGCTGGTGAGTTCGAGGTAGCCGGGGAGCCTGATCAGATGGTCGCGCGTGACTGGAAAGATGTCGTCGAAATCGAGGGGGCCGCGCTCGACGAGCTTTTTCATGAGCTCGGTGAAGAAGTGGGCTACGTGCCGCTCGTGCAGTGCCAGCAACATCTCTTCCTTGCTGGGGAAATAGAGGTAGACGGTGCCTTTCCCCAGGCCGGCGGCGTGCGCCACTTCGGAGACGCTCGCCATGCGCTCGGGGTGCTTGAGAAAGAGCTGCTCGGCCGCATCGAGGATCGCCTCGCGGCGCTCGGCCTTGTCCTCGGTGCCCATGGCACGCAGTTTCAACATATGCAAATGACTTCGGGTCAGTTATTCCCAAGCATAACTGACCGCCGGTCATTACGTCAAGCTGGGGAGTGGAGTGGGCTACCGGGGTTGGCGGGCGGCGGATTCAACACAGAGGCCACAGAGGATCACAGAGGGGCACAGAGGAAACGACTGGGTCAATGACCACCACGCAACCGATCCAGAATCATGGCACGTTCAATATCCTGAATTTCCTCTGTGCCCCTCTGTGCCCCTCTGTGATCCTCTGGGGCCTCTGTTGTTGATGCCCCTGCGAGTGACCGGGAAATCGTCTGCTACTTGGGAAGGATCAGGCAGGAGCCGGTGCCGTGGCAGATGAGCTTGCCGGCGGCATCGGTGAGCTTGGCTTCGCAATACGCGAGGCGCCGCCCGCCCTGGAGCACGCGGCCCTCGGCACGCACTTCGCCGGTCTCAATGGAGAGCGGACGAAGATAATTGATGCGGATGTCGACGGTGGTGAAACCCTGGTCGGCTTCGAGCGTGGAGAGCGCCGCGAGTGCGAGCGCGCTATCGAGGATCGCCGCGGCCCAACCCCCGTGTACCGTGCCGATGAGGTTGTACGAGCGCCGGTCGGGATTGCCCAGCAGGACGATGCGGCCGCGCTCGGCCTCGGTCATGCGGAAGCCGAGCGTGTCGCCGATCGGCACGCCGGGAATCTCGCCGCGGAGGATGCGCTGCAGGTACTCGAGGCCGCTAGTGGTGCGCTCGACCGGCGAGCTCAAACAATTCCCTCGAGCAGTTGCACTTCCACCAAGGACCCGGGCTCGACGTTGCCGGTCGCGTCTCCCAGGATGATGAAGCAGTTGGCATCGCTCATCGACTTGAGGATGCCCGAGCCCTGCTCGCCGGTAGGCCTTACGCTGAGGCTCCCGTCAGCGCCGCGACTGAGGACGCCGCGCTGGAACTCGGTGCGACCGGGCGCCTTCTTCAGCCGCGTCGCGCAAATGGCGGTAAACGTCGGCACCGGCTCCACCGGATTCGCGCCCATCAGCACGAGGAGCGCGTCGCGCACGAACTGGTAGAAGGTCACCATCACCGAGACCGGGTTGCCGGGAAGGCCGAAGAAATGCGCGGCCCCGATCTTGCCGTAGGCGAGCGGGCGGCCGGGCTTCATCGCGATCTTCCAGAAAACCACCTCGCCCAACTCGTCCAGCATGCCCTTCACGAAGTCGGCCTCGCCCACGGAGACGCCCCCGCTGGTGATCACCACGTCGGCGCTGGCGGCCGCTTCTCGAAACGCGCGCTCGAGCAGCTTCGGGTCGTCACGCACGACCCCCATGTCGAGCGCTTCGCACCCCAGGCGCGTGAGCATTCCGTGGATCGTGTAGCGGTTCGAATCGTAGATCTCGCCCTCGCCGAGGGCAGTCCCCACGCCCTTCAGCTCGTCGCCGGTGGAGAAAAATGCCACGCGCAAGGGCCTGCGCACGGCAACCTCGCCCACGCCGAGGGAAGCGATGAGGCCCAGCTCCGCGGGACGCACGATGCGCCCCGCGCGCAGCGCGATCGAGCCGGCCTTCAGGTCCTCGCCCGCCTCGCGCACGTTCTGGCCGGTCTTCGCGCCTGCGGCGAACGTGATCGACTTGCCGATTGCGCGCGCGCGCTCCTGCATCACCACGGTATCGGCGCCCTGCGGCACGACGCCCCCGGTCATGATGCGCACGCATTGCCCTGCGCCCACCGAGCCGGCGAAAGGCTTGCCCGCGAAGGACGCGCCGATCTCGGTGAGCGTCGCCTCGCCATCGGCTTTCAAATCCGCTCCCCGCATCGCCCAGCCATCCATGGCGGAGTTGCGGTGCGCGGGAACGTCCACCGGGGAGAGAACGTCCGCGGCGAGCACGCGCCCGAGCGCGGAGCGTATCGGCACCTGCAGCGTGCCCTGCACCGGCTCGAGGAACTGGTGGATGAAGGCACGTGCCTTGGCCACCGGCATCGAGTTCGGGTCGTAGTCGTCGGCGCAGGAAGCCTGCGTGATGGTGAGCGAGGACATGGCGTGATCTAGAGAGAGTTCAGGGCAATCGTCTCGAGCCGCTCGATTCTACCGTCCTGCTCCACCGCCAGCAGCGTGACCGCGCGGATCACGGCCGAGTGCTCACCGTGGATTGCCTCCTCAGCCTGGGCGAGCGCGGCTTCGAGACGTGAATAGTCGGCGTGCCGCGCGAGCGTGATGTGCGGCTCGTAGGGGAGGTCGCGGCGCAGGTGGTGCGCCAGCGAGCGCGTGTAGAAGCGCGCGTGCAGCGCCTTGATCGATTGCGCGCCGCGCGCGGCCATGAGGAAGACGAATTCGTTGGCCTCGGTGCGCACGCGCCCGAAAGTTACCGGGATCGGCGGCCACCGCGAGGCCACCCGCCGCACGTGGGTCTCGACCTGCAGGCGCGTGAGCGCCGTGGGAAACGGAAATACCAGCGAGAGGTGCGCGGGGATCAGGGTGGCGGCGGGATCGTGGCGACGGCGGAAGGCCTCGATCCTGTCGATGCCGTCAAAGTCCGGGAACCAGGCGACTGCGAAACGCGGCAGCGGAGGGCGGCTGCGCAGCTGGACGCGCCCCATGATTCAATCCGGCCGCGGCTCTAGGCTCGCCAGCTCTTCGCGGGTATTGATGTTGAGGAATGCGTCCGCCTCGTCGTCGAAGGCGACTTCCTCGACCCTGAGCTCCGCGTACCAGCGATCGATCTTGCGTTGGCCGGAACCGAGGAAGCGCTGCAAGGAGGGCAGCACCGCGCGGCGCATGAGGCAGAACACCGGGTGCGCCTGCGCGCCCGTTTTCGCGACCGCGAGGTCGGCGCCGCGCGCATCCAGCGCGGCGCGAAGGCGCGCGACCAGGTCCCCCGGCAGGAAGGGCGAATCGCACGGTACCGTAACCACCAGCTCGCCCTGGGCGTGGGCGAGCCCGCGCTCGAAACCGGCAAGGGGGCCTGCGAATCCTTCGATCTCGTCGGCGATCACGCGGTGGCCGAACTGGGCGTAGGCCTCGGGATTGCGATTCGCATTGATGAGAAGCTCATCGACCTGCGACGCGAGGCGTTCTACCGCGTGCGCCACCATCGGCCTGCCGCGGAACGGCTGGAGGCCCTTGTCCACGCCGCCCATGCGGCTGCCCTGTCCGCCGGCGAGCACGACGCCGGTGACCGTGACCCTCAGAGCGGGTGGAACGGCGCCCATTCGGGACGCTCCTCGGCAAACGAATTGGCGGTCGGCGCGCGGTCGACAGCGGTCACGAAGAGCGCGAGCGGCAGGTGGATCTCGCCGCCCCAGTCGTTGTGCTCGGACTCGAACGCGAGGCGTGTGCCGCAATGCGTGCAGAACTTGCGCCGCGTCCCGGGGGACGAGACATAGTCGCGCACCAGGTCCATGCCTTTCACGATCCGGACCTGCTCGCGCTTGAAGCCGATCCAGGTCACAACCCCCGCGGCATGGGTGCTGCGGCAGCTGAAGCAATAGCAGTGGGAGCAGAAGCGCGACGGAAAGGACGCGACCATCTCCACGCCGCCACAGTGACAGCGTGCGGTGGCCGAGTCAGGCATGGGCCGGCGCCTCGGGCACCCAGGGAGCGGAGCGGGGTGTCACGATGCGGTGCGCGCCGGTGAAGAGCAGGTAGTGCTTCCCGACTGCCCGACCGATCATCGTGATACCCACCTGGCTCGCCACCTCGTGTCCCATCTTGGTGAGGCCTGAGCGCGACACCAGCACCGGGATCTGCATTTGCGCGGCCTTGATGACCATCTCGGAGGTAAGGCGCCCCGTGGTGTAGAAGATCTTGTCACGCCCGTCGACGTCCTCGAGCCACATCCAGCCGGCAATCGCATCCACCGCGTTGTGGCGCCCCACGTCCTCGACGAAGGTGAGGATCTCGCTGCCAGCGGCGAGCGCGCAACCGTGCACGGCGCCCGCCTGCTTGTAGATCGACTCGTGCACGCGCACGGCATTCATCAGCCCGAAGAGCGTCTCTTCGGAAACGCGCATGTCGTCGTCGAGCCGCACCGACTCGATGTCGGCCATCAGGTCGCCGAACACCGTGCCCTGGCCGCAGCCCGTGGTGGCGGTGCGGCGCTCGGTCTTGCGTTCGAGGTCCTTGAGCCCCGAGTAGGTCGTGACCACCGCGGCGTTGACCTCCCAGTCGACCTGGACCGATTCGATTTCCTCGATCGACTCCACCAGTCGCTGGTTGCGAAGGAACCCGATGGCAAGCGCCTCGGGGGCCGCGCCCAGCGTCATCAGGGTGACGATTTCCTTCTTGTCGACGTAGAGGGTGAGGGGATGCTCGCCTGCGATCGGCGTGGGCACGATCGCGCCCGTTTCGTCGCGCGCGTCGACCGTGTAAGTGGCTGGACGCGCGGCGTTCGTGAGGACTGGCCTGTAGCCCATTGCTAGCCGCCGATGAACGACATCTCGACCTTGGGCTCCCGCGCGGTCGCGGCGGTGCGGAGCTCCGAATAGCGATCGTCGCGGCCCCGCCAGATGGCGGATACGGCGTCGCCCAGCGCCGCGTCGCTGGCCCCTGCGCGCACCAGGGTCTTGAGGTCGTAGCCGCGTTGCGCGAAGAGGCAGGTGTAGAGGTGGCCGTCGGTGGACAGGCGCGCGCGGGTGCAGGACGCGCAGAACGCCTCGGTTACCGAAGCGATGACGCCGATCTCGCCGCGACCGTCCCGGTAGCGCCAGCGGTTGGCAACTTCTCCCTGGTAATTCGCCTCCAAGGGCTCGACGGGAAACTCGCGGTCGATGCGGCGGATCACTTCGGAAGACGCGATCACGTCGTCCATGCGCCATCCGTTGGTGGAGCCCACGTCCATGAACTCGATGAAACGCACGACGTGGCCAGAGCCGCGGAAGTGCCGCGCCATGTCGACCACCTGGTGGTCGTTGACCCCGCGCTTGACGACCATGTTGATCTTGATCGGCGCCAGGCCCGCTTGAGCGGCGGCGTCGATGCCCTCGAGCACCCGGCCGACGGGAAAGTCCGCGTCGTTCATGAGGCGGAAGGTCGCCTCGTCGAGCGAGTCGAGGCTCACGGTGAGGCGGTCGAGACCCGCCAGCCGGAGCGCGCGCGCCTGCGACTTGAGCGCCGAGCCGTTGGTGGTGAGCGTGAGGTCCACGCCGGGAACGGCTTCGCGCAGCATCGCCACCAGCCGGTCGAGGCCGCGGCGCAACAGCGGCTCACCCCCCGTGAGCCGGATCTTTTCGGTGCCCAGCTCCCGGAAGACGCGGGCGAGGCGGACGATTTCCTCGAACGTGAGCAGCTCCGAGTGCGGCAGGAACTCGTAATTCGCGTCGAAGACGTCGCGCGGCATGCAATACACACAGCGGAAGTTGCAGCGGTCGGTGACCGAGATGCGCAGGTCGCGCAGCCCCCGGCCGCGCGTATCCGCGAGCAGCGTGGTGCCGGGAGCGGTCGCCGCGGCCGGAATCGGCAGCGCGCCGCGCTCCTCGCGAATCGAGATGACGGTCTTCACCATGGAATGAATTGTATAGTGATCGGATGCTCGATCGCCCGACCCGCAAGATCGCCGTCATCCTCGTGCGCGAGGCCGTGGAAAGCCGTTGGGAGAGCCACCATTGGCAGGTCCTGGGCGTCGTTCCCGACGTGGGCGGGGAGGCGCGCACGCTCATCGAGGCGCCGGAAACCCTGCAGCGCATTTTCCCGGGCCTGGAGGTCACGCTCTTCCGCGATGAGGGCGAAGGCTATTACCTCAACGCCACCAGCGAAGCGCCGAGCGTTTTCGTCTCGATTCGCATCGACGAGGCCACGGGCGAGCCCTATCCCTTCATGGCCACGCTCTCCTATAACGAGGCGGCGCGCTGGATGGACGGGGGCGAGAAAGTCGAGCGCGCCGTCGCGTGGCCCGAGCTCACACAATGGATGGCCCTGTGGGTTGACGAGAATTATCGCCCCGAGCCCAAGAAGCGGCGCAGGCCCCAGTCTTTCGAGGGCAAGGAAGGACAGTTCCGCAAGGCGGGGTCGTGATGAGCGACGACAATTACCTGTCCCGCTGGTCCAAGCGAAAACACCAGGCGAACAAGGAGCCCGCGCCCCCACCACCGCCGGCACCGCCTCCCCTTGCCGCCGTGGCGCCTCCGAGCGATCTGGCTCCCGCGGAGAGCGAAATCCCGGAGCCGTTGCAGTCCGTGGACTCCCTCACCCCGGAATCGGACTTCAAGCCGTTCATGAACGCCAAGGTGGATCCCCAGACGAGGCGCCAGGCGCTCAAGACACTCTTTACCGACCCGCGCTTCAACGTGATGGACGGGCTCGATGTGTACATCGACGACTACTCCAAGCCCGATCCGCTGCCCGCGGGCTGGCTGGAGAAAATGCACCAGTTTGCCTACCTCGGCGACCGCGGCCAGCGCGACCGTGACGAGGCCGCCAGGGCCGAAGCGGCTGCACGCGGAGAGCAGGGTGCCGCGCTCGCCGAAAATGTCGAGCAGGAACAGGTTCTTGCCGTCCCCGCCGCACCGCCTCCATCCGATACTTCCGATGGTGTATCGCCCCCTCTGGAACTGCCGGAATCCGCAGGAAAAGCGGCGGGTTAGCAGCGATTCTTCTGGTGTAGACTCAACTAATAACAAGGCGAATGCCTAACCCCGATTCCGACTCGGGGCCGACAAACGAGGGGAGCTTTTTCGCGCGGGCAGCGCGAAATGGCAGGAAACACGACAGCATGACGGTAGGTTTCGAGGTTTCATTGCCCGCGCCCGGCCCGGGCGCCACCGGATCCCCGATCCGCAACGACCCATTTACGCTCGAAAGCTGGGGGTGGTCCTCCCGGCTGGAAGAATGCGCGCCGAAGGCTGCGGCACTGGCGTCGCTGCTGAACCTCGCGCCACCTGATGCGGTGGCGCGGGTCTCCTACCAATCCCGCGGCAATCTGCTGGTCATCGCGGGCGACGCCCCTGAGCGCGCAAGGGGTGCCGCGCGCGAGCTCGCGGCAACGCTGCACGTGACTCTCCTCGATTCCGGCAATGCTCCCTCCGACGGGCCGTTCGCCGCCTGGTCGGGGCAAATCGAATCGCTCACCGGCTACCTCGGCGAATTCACCGCCACGATCGCGGGATTGCGGAGTCCCGCGCTCGCCGTGTCGGCTGCCGCTGCGCCCGCGAAGTTCGACCTGGTGCTCGATTTCTCTGCCCAGCCGCTGTTCGCCATGCGCCAGCCTCCGCAGGGCTACATCCATGTCCCGGCTGGCGACGCGGATCTCGGCCGCGTCCTGGGCGAATTGCGAGAGTCGGTGGGCGAATTCGAGAAGCCGCGCTACTTTGCCTATCGCGCGAACATTTGCGCCCACAGTCGCTCGGAGATCGAAGGCTGCAACGCCTGCATCGAGATCTGCTCCACCGCGGCGATCTCTGCCGATGGCGACCACGTAAAAGTGGATCCGCACCTGTGCATGGGATGCGGCGCCTGTTCGACCGTCTGCCCCTCGGGGGCGATGAGCTACCAGTTCCCGCGCGTTGCCGACCGCGGCGCACAGTTGAAGCAGCTGCTGTCGACGTTCCGCTTCGCCGGTGGCGTCGATCCCTGCATCGTTTTCCACAATGGCTCGGACGCGCGCGATTTGCTCGCGGCAGCGGCCGCGGCGGACCAGGGCCTGCCCGCGCGCGCGCTGCCTCTCGAGACCTGGCATGTCGCCGCCATCGGCCTCGACCTGTTGCTGCCCGCGATCGCCTTCGGCGCGAGCCAGGTCGTGTTGCTTTCGGCGGGGTCCGAGGACGCCGAGTATCTGGACGCGCTGCGCAAGCAGATGGCCATTGGCCAGGCGGTGCTCACGCAACTGGGATACCCGGGCAGGCATTTCGCGGTGCTCGAGGCGTCGGGCGCGGAGTCGATGGCGCGCGGCTTTGCGGCGCTGCCACCGGCGACGGGCGTGTCCGCGGCGGGCACCTTCCTGCTGGGCAACGACAAGCGCACCGCAATCGAATTCGCGGTCGAACACCTGCTGAAGCACGCACCCACACGCGCCGACGAGATTGCGCTGCCCGCGGGTTCGCCCTACGGCCAGGTCCTGGTGGACCGCGCCAAGTGCACGATGTGCATGGCGTGCGTGGGATCGTGCCCGGAATCGGCGCTTATGGATGGCGTGGACCAGCCCTTGCTCAAGTTCCTCGAGCGTAACTGCGTGCAGTGCGGCCTCTGCGAAGCCACCTGCCCGGAGGAGGCGATATCGCTCGCGCCGCGGATGCTGCTCACGCCGGCGGTTCGCGAGGCGCGCATCCTGAACGAGACGCAGCCGTTCCACTGCGTGCGCTGCAGCAAGCCGTTCGGCACCAAGCAGATGGTCGATACGATGATGGCAAGGCTGGTGGGCCATTCGATGTTCGCCGGAGGCGAGGCTTTGCGCCGGCTGCAGATGTGCGCCGATTGCCGCGTGGTGGACATGATGGCGTCGAAGAACGAGGTGTCGGTGTTGACCCCCGGAGTCGATTCGTGAGCGTGGAAGCCGCCGCCGCACCGGTTGCAATCCGCCGGACGCTGCCGCCCGAGGAGGCCGCGCGCGCGGATTTCTACGCGCTGCTGGCGCGTCTCTTCCATGCCGGCCCCGATTCAGGCCTGCTCGCGAGCCTCGCTGCCGCCGATGCCATTCCGCCGGCAGGCGACGGCGCGCTTTCCAAGGCCTGGCAGGACCTGGTGGGCGCCTCCTCGGCGATGGACGTCGACGCCGCGCATGAGGAGTACGAAGCGGTCTTCGTCGGGATGGGCAAGGCCCCGGTCTCGATGTTCGCCGGCTATTACGGCGGCGCACCCTCCATCGACCACCCGCGCGTGCGCATCCAGGCGGACCTCGCGGCGCTCGGCCTCGGCCGGCCCGATAGCGTGACCGAGCCCGAGGACCACTATGCGGGCCTCTTGGATGTGATGCGCGTGCTGGTGGCCGGCGGCGCCGGCCGCGGGCCTGCCACGGTGTCCGAGCAGAAGCGTTTCTTCGAGTCCCATTTGCAGCCGGGTCTCGACAAGTTCTTCGTCGCGATTGGGCGCGCGCCCGGAGCGAATTACTATATCCGGGTGGCCGCGGTCGGTGCCGCGTTCACCGCGCTCGAGTCCGAATCGTTCTCGCTGGAATAAAGCAAGTCGTCGCCAAAAACAGGAGGCTCAAGATGAAAACCACGAAACCCACCAATCGCCGCAATTTCCTGCTTGCCGCCGGGCTCGGCGGGGCCGGTGTCGCCGCCGCCGTCGCCACCAGCGCTCGCAAGCCGGGTGCCGTGGCCGCCGCTGCGGACCCGGCCGGGAAGCCGAGCGGCTATCACGTCTCCGAGCACATCCTGAAGTACTACAACACCACCAAAGTCTGAGGAGCCGACCATGCTGCTCACGCGCAAGTCCGAAGGACACGTCCAGCCGGCCAACCCGCTCGCCCGCGCCGCCAGTTCCCTGGGCGCGAAGACGGTCGACCGCCGCACCTTCCTCAAGGGAACCGGCCTCACCGCCGGCGCCGCCGCCTTTGCCTCGCAGCTGCCGCTCAACATGATCGGTGAGGCGAAAGCCCAGGCGAAGACCGGCAAGACCGAGGTCAAGCGAACGGTGTGCACGCACTGCTCGGTGGGCTGTGCGATCGACGCGATCGTGACCGACGGCGTGTGGGTGCGCCACGAGCCGGTATTCGACTCGCCGATCAACCTGGGCGCGCACTGCACCAAGGGCGCGAGCGTCCGCGAGCATGGGATGACCGAGCATTCGCACCGCCTCAAGTACCCGATGAAGCTCGTGGGCGGCAAGTACCAGCGCATCTCGTGGGAGCAGGCGATCAAC
>JANNKG010000414.1:0-2452 GCA_031396185.1 Burkholderiales bacterium
CTTGATCGCCGGATTGAGCCGGCCCACGTCATCGATCAGGTCCTCGAGGTCCTGGTAGATCACGGCATCGGCGCCGATCAGGGTGGCAATCTCCTCTTCGGTCCTGCCGGTTGCGATCAGCTCGTTCCTCGTCGGCATGTCGATGCCGTAGACGTTGGGGTAGCGCACCGGCGGGGCGGCCGAGGCGAAGAACACCTTCGACGCGCCGCTTTCACGCGCCATCTGCACGATCTCGCGGCTGGTCGTCCCGCGCACGATGGAATCGTCCACCAGCATCACGTTCTTGCCCTGGAACTCGATCGCCATGGCGTTGAGCTTCTGGCGCACGCTCTTCCTGCGCAGCTCCTGGCCCGGCATGATGAAGGTTCGCCCGATGTAGCGGTTCTTGATGAAGCCTTCGCGGTAGGGCTTGCCGAGCTTTGCGGCGAGCTCGAGCGCCGCGGGGCGGCCCGAATCGGGGATCGGGATCACGACGTCGATCTGGCCGGCCATGCCGAGCCGCGTGACCTTGTCGGCAAGGCTCTTGCCCATGTTGCGCCGGCTCTCGTATACCGACACGCCGTCGATCATCGAGTCGGGGCGCGCGAGGTAGACGAACTCGAAGATGCACGGGTTCAGATGCGGGTCCTGCGCGCACTGGCGGCTGTGGAAATTGCCGCTCTCGTCCACCAGGATCGCTTCTCCCGGGGCCACGTCGCGCATCACCTTGAAACCGAGCGTGTCGAGGGTCACGCTTTCGGAGGCGACGATGAATTCCACGCCCTTGTCGGTATCGGCGCGGCCGATGATGAGCGGCCGGATGCCATGGGGATCGCGGAACGCGAGCATGCCGTGGCCCGCGACCATGGCGACGACCGCATAGGCGCCCTTGACGCGCCGGTGCACGCCTGCCACCGCCGTGAAAATCACGTCGGGATTCAGGCGGTCGCGACCCGCGCTCGCGTCGTGGATCTCGTGCGCCAGCACATTCAGCAGGATTTCCGAGTCGGAGTTGGTGTTGACGTGGCGGCGGTCGTCGAGGAAGAGGTCGTGCCGCAACTCCTCCGAATTGATCAGATTGCCGTTGTGGGCGAGCACGATGCCGAAAGGCGAATTCACGTAGAACGGCTGCGCCTCCGCTTCCGATGCGGCCGACCCCGCAGTGGGGTAGCGGCAATGGGCGATGCCCATGTGGCCGACGAGGTTGCGCATGTCGCGGGTGCGGAAGACGTCTCGCACCAGGCCGCGGCCCTTGTGCATGTGGAAACTGCGCCCTTCGGCCGTGACGATCCCGGCGGCGTCCTGCCCGCGATGCTGCAGTACCGTCATCCCGTCGTAGAGCAGCTGGTTGACGGGGCTGCGCGCGACCACTCCCACGATGCCGCACATGCCGTTACGCTTCCTTCCAGGTGCAAGGCAATTCCGCGCCTAGTCTATCGACATGGGGACGCCGCAGGGGATTTCCAACGCGCTTCATGGCAGGGGCACCACCTTGCCGTCGAGCGCAGCGCGCTTGAGAACGACCTGCGCACCCTCGGCGGCCTCGCGTGTTGCAAAGGGCCCGGCACGCAGCCGCGTAAGCGGCCCGCCTTGGGCCTCGAGTCTTTCGGTGTAATGCGGTATCGATGCTCCCGCCAGCTTGTCGCGCGCCTGGTTGAGCTTCGCCTCGTCGCGGAAAGCGCCCACCTGGACCGCAAATCCAACGAGCCTGGGAGGCGGCGCCGGCGAAGGCTTCACGACAGCAGCGGGGGCCGAGGGGGGCGTCACGGTGGCCGTCGCCGGCGAGGAGGCGGACGGGGCTGGGGCCGGGGCGGCGGCAGGCAGCGGCGCCGGCAATGCGGGCGCGCCCTGTCGCGCAGGAATGGCGGGCTGCGGGCGCGGCGGCCGCGGCTCCGAATCGAGGAGCATCGGGACGAATACGACCAGGAGGATCACAAGGGCCACGGCACCGATCAACCGTTGCCGGCCGCGACGACGAATTTCGCTCGCTTCTGTGGACGCAGGGGTCGCCATGGAGTCAGCGCGCGGACCGCAGCGCATCCGCTACGGTATAGAACGATCCGAAGACCACAATTCTATCATTGGGACCTGCCTCGCGACGCGCTTCTTCAAGCGCGGCGCCGACGGTTGCGAAGCTGCGCGCCGGCGCGCCGCGAGCTTCGATCACCTTCGCAACGTCGGCGGCGGCCGCTGCACGCTCGCTCGCCGGGGCGGCGACGAACCAGCGGTCGATGCGATGCGCGATCGCCCCCACCACTCCGGCCACGTCCTTGTCGCCCAGGATGCCGAAAACCGCCAGGGTGTTCTCGAAATATCCCATGTCGCCGAGGCCCTCGGCGAGCGAGCGCGCTGCGTGCGGGTTGTGTGCAACGTCGAGGACAACCGCGGGGCGGCCGGGCAGCACCTGCAGGCGGCCGGCCAGGCGCACGGTCGCCAGGCCGCGCTTCACTTCCCCCAGGGAGACCGGCAGGCG
>JANNKG010000432.1:0-5729 GCA_031396185.1 Burkholderiales bacterium
GTTCGCCGCGATCTTCGCCGCAACCGGCGGCGGGCCGGGCTCCGCCACGGAAATCCTGAACCTTTATGCCTACCGCACCTCTTTCACCGAACTGAACCTCGGCTACGGCGCCTCGCTCGCCATGGTCCTGCTCGGCATCACGCTCGCGATCTCCTACTTCATGTTCCGGCTGCGGAGGGCGCGATGAGCCGGTCGGTGGCGCGCCGCCTGGCGCTGTGGGCTGTCGCCGGCATGCTGCTCGCCGTGTGGACGTTCCCGGTCATCTGGGGGCTGCTCACCTCGTTCAAGACCGAGCGCGACGTGCTCGCCTATCCGCCGGTGTGGCTCTTCAAGCCGACGCTCGACAACTATCGCGAGGTGATCTTCGGCACCTCGTCGATCCTGCCCAACCTGTGGTCGAGCGTCGTGGTGGCCACGGCCTCGACGCTGCTCACCATGCTGATCGCCGTGCCCGCCGCCTATGCGCTGGCACGCCTGCACTACCCGGGCCGGAAGAGCTCCGGCTTCTACGTGCTCGCCACGCAGATGTTGCCTCCGGTGGGCCTGATCATTCCCTACTACCTGGTGCTGCAGAAGACCGGCCTGCTCGACACCTATTCCGGACTGACCGCGATCTATCTCACCTTCTCGCTGCCGTTCGCGATCTGGCTGATGGTTTCCTATTTCGAGGACGTCCCCCTCGAGATGGAAGAGGCGGCGCTCCTCGATCGGGCCGGGCGCCTGCGCACGCTCTGGTACGTGATCCTGCCGCAGGTGCGCGGCGGAATCGCCGTCACCACCGTGTTCGTGTTCCTGAACGCGTGGAACGAGTTCCTGTTCGCCGTCGTGCTCGGCGGCAACCGCGTGCGGCCGGTCACGGTCGCCATGTTCAATTTCATCTCGGTCGAGCAGACCCAGTGGGCGCGCCTGGCGGCCGGTGCGATGCTCGCCATGGCGCCAGTGATCATCATCGGGCTGCTCGCGCAGCGCCACATCGTCAAGGGCCTCACCGTGGGCGCCGTCAAGGGAGGCGGGCGCCGATGAGCCGCTCCGCGAGCGTTCGCATGGAAGGGATCGTCAAGAAGCACGGCCTCGTCACGGCACTGCACGGCATCGACCTCGACATCCAGCCGGGCGAGTTCTTCGCGCTGCTGGGGCCGTCGGGCTCGGGCAAGACCACGACGCTGCGCATCCTCGCCGGGCTCGAAGCGGTGAACGCCGGGCGCGTGCTGATGGACGGCGTCGACGTGACCCACACCCAGCCCGGAGAGCGCGACGTGGCGATGGTGTTCCAGAGCTACGCGCTGTATCCGCACATGACGGTCGCCGCCAACATCGGCTTTCCGCTGAAGATGGTCGGCATGCCGGCCGCCGAGGTCGAGGCTGCGGTGCGCGATTCCGCCGCCAAGGTGGACATCGCGCACCTGCTGGATCGCCGCCCCGGGCAGCTCTCCGGCGGGCAGCAGCAGCGCTGCGCGCTGGCGCGCGCCATCGTGCGCCAGCCGCGCCTCTTCCTGCTCGACGAGCCACTTTCCAATCTCGATGCCAAGCTGCGCCTGGAGACGCGCGCGGAGCTACGCAAGCTGCAGCGCTCGCTCGGCGTGACGGCGGTGTACGTGACCCACGACCAGGAGGAGGCGATGACGATCGCCGACCGGATGGCCGTGTTCATGGAAGGCCGCATCGTGCAGGTCGGGACGCCTCAGGAGATCTTCCGCAAGCCGGCGACGGTGACGGTGGCGGGTTTCATCGGCACGCCGCCCATGAACCTGCTGCCGGCCACTCTCTCTGCTGCCGGCGTGCAGGTCGCGGGCGTGACGTTGCCGACCGGCTCGTCCCCCACAGCTGCCGCGCGCGAGGTGACCCTGGGGGTACGCCCCGGCGACCTGCGCATCGCAACGCAGGGCATTCCGGCGCGCGTCGATTTCATCGAGGATTTCGGCGACAGCAGCGTCGTGAACCTCGAGGTCGAGGGCCGGCGCGTGAAGATGCGCGCGGGCGAGTTGCCTAGCCTCACCGAGGGCGAGAGCGTGCACCTCGCCTTCGATCCCCAAGCCGCCCATATGTTTGACCGCGCCAGCGGGCTGCGGATTTAGAGAAGGGACTGACGCATGGCGAGCAAACCCAACATCGTGCTCATCCTCAACGACGACATGGGCTTCTCCGACATCGGCTGCTACGGGGGCGAGGTCGAGACCCCCAGCCTCGACCGGCTGGCGGCGGGCGGACTGCGCTTCTCGCAGTTCTATAACACCGCGCGCTGCAGCCCGTCGCGCGCCTCGCTCCTCACGGGCCTGCATCCCCACCAGACCGGCGTCGGCGTGTTGACCTACGACTTCGGCCCCGAGGGTTACGCGGGGAACCTCAATCACCGCTGCGTCACCATCGCCGAGGCGCTGAAGGCGAGCGGCTACCGCAGCTACCTCAGCGGCAAGTGGCATGTGTCGGGCAACCTCACGCAACCCACCGACAGCTGGCCGATGCAGCGCGGCTTCGACGCGTTCTACGGCACCATCATCGGCGCCGGCAGCTTCTACGATCCAAATACGCTCACGCGCGGCAACGAGAACATCGAGCACGAGGCAAGAGCGCCCGAGTTCTTCTACACCGACGCCATCAGCGACAACGCGGTGGAGTTCATCCGCACACATCGCAAGCAGCATCCCGACAAGCCGTTCTTCGAGTACGTCGCCTATACTGCGCCCCACTGGCCGCTGCACGCGCACGACGAGGACATCGCGAGATACCAGGGCCGCTTCGACAAGGGGTGGGACAAGCTGCGCGAGGAGCGCCTGGAAAGGCTTGTGGCCTCCGGCATCCTCGACAAGGCGTGGCCGCTCACCGATCGCGACCCCACCCAGCCGCCGTGGGGCCAGGCCGAGCACAAGGCCTGGCTGCTGCGATGCATGGAGGTGTACGCGGCGCAGATCGACCGGATGGACCAGGGTATCGGGCGCATCCTGCGCGCGCTCGAGGACAGCGGCCAACTCGACAATACGCTCGTGATCTTCATGGCCGACAACGGCGCCTGCGCCGAGGACATTCCCGAGGGTGTCACGGTGGACGAGCTGGTAAACCGGCTGATGATCGCCAAGTCCCACACACGCGCGGGCGAGCCGGTGCACTTCGGCAACAACCCGGATCGCATGCCGGGGCCCGAGAATACCTACCAGAGCTACGGCCCGGCCTGGGCGAACCTGTCGAACGCGCCGTTTCGCATGTACAAGCACTGGATCCACGAGGGCGGCATCGCCACGCCGCTGATCTTCCACTGGCCCGAGGGCATTGCCGGCCGCAACGAGGTGCGGCACTCGCCCGGCTATCTTCCCGACATCATGGCGACGGTGCTCGACATCACCGCAACACCGTATCCGGCGCAGTGGCCGGGCCGCGACGTGGCGCCCCTCGAAGGTCACAGCCTCCTCTCGACCTTCGCGCGCGACCAGGAGACCCGCCCGCCGATGTTCTGGGAGCACGAGGGCAACGCTGCGGTGCGCCTCGGCCAGTGGAAGCTGGTGCGCGACTACCCGAAGCCGTGGGAGCTCTACGACATGGAGAGCGATCGCACCGAGCTGAACAACCTCGCGGCAAAACATCCGGAGCGCGTGCGCGACATGGCGGCGCAATACGAGGCGTGGGCGAAACGCTGCGGCGTGATTCCACGCGAGAAGATCCTGCAGCTCATGCGCGAGCAGAAGGCGCCGCCGGCGTTCTGGGAGAAGGAAGAGGCCTAGGCACCGGCCATGGACGGCAAGCCCTGCTGCATCCCGGCGCGCGCTGCCGCCGCATCCCGGCCCGCCCCGCTGCCGGCGCGAGGCGAGAACGCTCACACGGGCGAGCTGCTCACGCTCGAGGGCGGCGAGTTCCTGATGGGCACGGATTCGGACGAAGGCTTCGCGGCTGACGGCGAGGGTCCGGCGCGGCGCGTGACCGTCAGCAAATTTCGAATCGCCGCCACCGCCGTCACCAACCGCGAGTTCGGCGACTTCGTGCGCGCGACCCACCACGTCACCGAGGCCGAGCAACTCGGCCAGTCCTTCGTGTTCTACCTGCAAGTGCCGCGGCAGCTCCGCGATGCGATCCGCCAGGTGCCCCCGGGCCTGCCGTGGTGGCTCGCGATGGACGACGCCTGCTGGCAGCGGCCGGAAGGTCCGGGTTCCCATGTCCGCGATCGCATGGATCACCCCGCCGTTCACGTGTCATGGCACGACGCGGCGGCGTACTGCGAATGGGCCGGCGTGCGCCTGCCCACCGAAGCGGAATGGGAATATGCGGCGCGCGGCGGCCTCGCGCAGCAGCGCTACCCGTGGGGCGACGAGTTGCGGCTGCAAGGTGACCTCCGTTGCAACATCTGGCAGGGCGATTTTCCAAACCGGCCGGCCGCAGGCTGGCGTCCCGGGCCGGCGCCGGTGCGCGCATTCGAACCCAACGGCTGGGGCCTCTTCAACATGTCGGGGAACGTGTGGGAATGGTGCGAGGACTGGTTCTGCCCCGCCTATCACCGCGAGACGTCTCTCGTGGATCCGCTGCAAACGCGACCGACGGGCCTGCGGACCACGCGCGGAGGCTCGTACCTCTGCCACGACTCCTATTGCAATCGCTATCGCGTCGCGGCACGCGGGTCGAGCACGCCCGCAAGCTCGTCCAGCAACTGCGGCTTCCGTATAGCTGCCGATTGATATGCCATTGCCACTGCCAGCAATGGTGGTAACGTTACCCCCGCGTGCCTGCGCACACCTCCAGGGAGCGGCAATGCATGTCTTGGTCGCGATCGTCTTGCTGCTGCTCGCACTGCCGGCTTCCGGGCAGGTTTACAAGTGGACCGATCCCACCGGCAAGGTGCACTACGGCGACCAACCCCCCCAGGACGGCAGGAAAGAGGAATTGCGCATCCGCATCCCCTCCTACGAGGGGCCGGTGGAAGTGCGGGACTGGAGCGCTGTGCTGCGTCGCAAGGCGCCGGAAGGCGGTGGCGCGATGAGCGTCACGATGTATTCCACAGACTGGTGCGGGCATTGCAAGAACGCGCGCGCCTACTTTGCGTCGAAGGGAATCAGCTTTCGCGACATCGACGTGGAGAAGTCCGAATCCGGGCGCAAGGAATTCAAGGATCTCGGCGGTGGCGGCGTGCCGCTGATCATCGTGGGCGACAAGGTCATGCGCGGATTTTCCGCGAAGAGCTTCGAGGCGCTGGCAAAGAAATCCTGATGGGCGCGCCCGCCTGCGCGCAAAGCGCCGCGGGCGCGCAGGCCTGACTACTTCTCGAGCACGAACACGTTGTCGAAGGGCTCGCCCTTCGCGTTCTTGCCCTGGTGCGTGATGGTCATGGTCTTTCCGTCGGCCGATACGGACCGCACGAACGTCTGAACCAGCTTCCCACCCTTCTTGTCGACGCGCTCGATCTTGCCGCCGTCGAGCTTCTTGAGGGCCACGGTGTCGGCGATGGCCGAGCCGGTGAGCGGGTAGTCCTTGCCGTCGTATTGGGCGGTGTAGACGGCGGTAGTCTTCTTGCCCTCGGCGTCCACGAAGTCGCTGGTGGTCTTCACGCCCTTGCCGGAAGGCTCGAACTTCACCACGAGCGACTTGGCAGGCGGGCCGGGCTTGTACTTCGACTTCGCCAGGTTGAGCTTCCACGTGCCCATTCCCGGGTCCGAATCCTGCGCCCAGGCGACGGGCGCGACCCAAGGTAGCGACGTGAGCATTGCAACGACTGCCAGCTTGCCGAGCGCGGATCGCATGTTGTTCTCCCC
>JANNKG010000441.1:0-3583 GCA_031396185.1 Burkholderiales bacterium
GCGAACAGGATGAAATCGACCGGGACGGGGCCGAGCATCAGCGGCGTGGGGACGGGCATGCCGCGATTCTAGCTGACCCTCTCCCCGGCCCTCTCCAAGGGGAGAGGGGGAACATCGGGTATTCTGCTTGGCCGGCTCGAGCACTCAGGTGGAGCAGCGATGTCACGCATCAACTGTGTCGAGGATTTGCGCCGGCTGGCGCAGAGGCGTGTGCCGCGCATGTTTTACGACTATGCCGACGCCGGCTCGTGGACCGAGAGCACCTATCGCGCGAACGAAAGCGATTTCCGGAAAATCGAATTCCGCCAGCGGGTCGCGGTGAACATGGAGGGACGCAGCCTCGCCTCGAAGATGGTCGGGATCGACGCCGCGATGCCGGTCGGGCTCGCGCCCACCGGCCTTACCGGGATGCAGTACCCCGACGGTGAGATCCTGGCGGCCCGCGCTGCCGAGAAATTCGGCGTGCCGTTCACGCTCTCGACGATGAGCATCTGCTCGATCGAGGACGTCGCGGCGAACACCACCAAGCCCTTCTGGTTCCAGCTCTACGTGATGCGCGACCGCGCTTTCGTCGAGCGCCTGATCGATCGCGCCAAAGCGGCGAAATGCTCCGCGCTGATGATTACCCTCGACCTGCAGATCCTCGGCCAGCGCCACAAGGACCTGAGGAACGGCCTGTCGGCGCCGCCCAAGCCGACGCTCTCGACCCTGCTCAACCTGATGACCAAGCCGCGCTGGTGCCTCGGACTGCTCGGCACGCGCCGGCGCTCTTTCGGCAATATCGTCGGCCATGCGCAGGGCGTCGGCGACCTTTCGTCGCTATCGACCTGGACCGCCCACCAGTTCGACCCGGCCCTCAACTGGGGCGACGTCGAGTGGATCAAGAAGCGCTGGGGCGGAAAGCTGATCCTCAAGGGCATCATGGACGCCGAGGACGCGCGCCTCGCCGCCGATTCCGGCGCCGATGCGTTGATCGTCTCGAACCACGGCGGCCGCCAGCTCGACGGCGCGCCATCGTCGATCCGCGCGCTGCCGGCGATCGCCGATGCCGTGGGTTCCCGCATCGAGGTGTGGATGGACGGCGGCATCCGCTCGGGCCAGGACGTGCTCCGGGCGATCGCCCTCGGCGCCAAGGCCACGATGATCGGCCGCCCGTTCCTCTACGGCTTGGGGGCGATGGGCGAGGCTGGCGTGACCCGTTGCCTCGAAATCATCAGGAACGAGCTCGATCTCACGATGGCGTTCTGCGGGCGCACGAACATTCGCGACGTCGACCGCAGCATCCTCCTGCCGCCGAGCCGCGGTGTCGAATGGAAATAATAGGCCCTTAGACGAGGGCGAGCGCCACGGCGCCCCCAGCGCGCCTATCCTCAAGGGTCTGGCATTTTCGGAGGACCGCATGCAAACCCAAAAAATACTGATTCTGGGCGCATCGTATGGCTCGCTCCTGGGCACCAAGCTCGCCCTCGCGGGGCATGACGTGACGCTGGTCTGCCTTCCCCATGAGGCGGCCCTCATCAACGCGAAGGGCGCCGTCGTTCGCATGCCGGTGAAGGGCCGTGACGGGCTGGTCGAGGTGCGCTCCGGTTCGCTGCGCGGAAAGCTCGTCGCCGCGGGTACCGATGGCGTGAATCCGCGCGCTTTCGACCTGGTGTCGCTGGCCATGCAGGAGCCCCAGTATGGATCGCCCGGCGTGCGCGAGCTGCTCGACGCCGTGGCGAAATCGAAAGTCCCGTGCATGTCGATCATGAACATGCCCCCCCTCCCGTACCTCGCGCGCATCCCGGGAATCGACGCCGCGAAATGCGCCGGCAGCTACACCGATCCCTCGGTCTGGGACAGTTTCGATCCGAAGCTGGTCACGCTCTGCAGCCCCGATCCGCAGGCATTCCGGCCGCCCGAGGACGAGGCCAACGTGCTGCAAGTGCGCCTGCCGACCAACTTCAAGGTGGCGCGCTTCGACTCGGACCAGCACACGGCGCTGCTGCGCGGCCTGGCCGCGGACATCGAGGCTGCCCGCTTCGAGGTGGACGGCAAGTCCATCGAGCTGCCGGTGAAGCTCAAGGTGCACGATTCGGTCTTCGTCCCGCTCGCCAAGTGGGCGATGCTGCTCGCGGGCAACTATCGCTGCGTGCAGGCCGATGGCATGCGCTCGATCAAGGAGGCGGTCCTCGGCGACATCGCGCAGACGCGCGCGGTCTACGACTGGGTGGCGGACCTCTGCGTCAACCTGGGCGCGAGCCGCGACGACATGGTGCCGTTCGAGAAGTACGCCAACGCGGCGCAATCGCTGGGCAGTCCCTCGTCGGCGGCGCGCGCGCTGGCCGCTGGGGCGCCGCACATCGAACGGGTCGACCGGCTGGTGCAGTCGGTCGCCGCCCAGCGCGGACTGCGATCGGCGGCGGTAGACGAGATCGTCGGCCTGGTGGACGCCTGGCTGGTCCGCAATCGGCGCAAGGGATGACGCCCCGGCTCCTCGCCACCACCATCGCCGGCAGCCTGCCGAAGCCGGCCTGGCTGGCGGAGCCCGAGAAGCTCTGGGCGCCGTGGAAGCTCGAGGGTCGCGCGCTCGAGGACGGCAAGCGGGATGCGGTGCGCCTGGTGCTGGCGATGCAGGAGAAGGCCGGCATCGACATCGTCTCCGACGGGGAGCAGACGCGCCGGCACTTCGTCAACGGCTACATGGAGAAGCTCGAGGGCATCGATCTTGCGAACCTGAAGAAGGTCCGCATCCGCAATCGCTACGACGCCAACGTGCCGCGCGTCGTGGGTCCGGTCTCGCGCCCGAGCCCGGTGCATTCCGAGGACGTGAAGTTCCTGCGCTCGGCGACCGACCGCGCCATCAAGTTCACCTTGCCCGGCCCGATGACCATGGTCGATACGCTATTCGACGAGCACTACGGCAGCCGCGAAAAACTCGCGATGGCGTTTGCGGCGATCCTGAACCAGGAGGCGCGTGAGCTCGCCGCGCTGGGCGTGGACACGATCCAGTTCGACGAGCCCGCCTTCAACGTGTATTTCGACGAGGTGCGCGACTGGGGTATCGCGGCCCTCGAGCGCGCGCGCGAGGGCCTCGCGTGCAAGACCGCGGTCCACATCTGCTATGGCTACGGGATCGAGGCGAACATCGTCTGGAAGAATTCCCTCGGCAAGGAATGGCGCCAGTACGAGCAGACCTTCCCGCTGCTGGCCCGCTCGTCGATCGACCAGGTCTCGCTGGAGTGCGCCAACTCCCGCGTGCCGATCGAGCTGATCGCGCTCCTCGAGGGCAAGGACGTGCTCGTGGGGGCGATCGACGTGGCCACGACGCGCGTGGAATCCGCAGAGGATGTTGCCAAAGTCATCCGCTCGGCCCTGAAATACCTGCCCCAGGAGCGCCTCTTCCCCTGCACCAATTGCGGCATGGTGCCCCTGCCCCGCGACGTGGCCGCAGCCAAGCTCGCCGCCCTGGGGGCGGGCGCCGCACTTGTACGCCGGGAGCTTGTCCAACCCTCCTAAGCCGCCGTGCCGGAGGGTTCATGGACCATCGCATCGTTCTCATCTCGGTCGTCGTGGCCGTCATCGCCGTGCTCGGCTACCTGCT
>JANNKG010000457.1:0-1624 GCA_031396185.1 Burkholderiales bacterium
GACGCAGCTTGTCGAAGGCGACGAAGAGCTCCTCCACGACCGAGGGAGCGAGGCCTTCGAAGGGCTCGTCCAGCAGCAGCAGGCGCGTGTCACCGGCGAGCGCGCGCGCCACCGCCACCATCTGCTGCTCGCCGCCCGAGAGATAGTCGGCAGGCGAGCGCCAGCGCTCCTTGATGCGGGGAAAGAATTCGAAGATCTTTTCCTGCTCCCAGAACGTGCCCTGGCCGTTGCGCCGCTTGAGCCGGCCGAGCTCGAGGTTCTCTGCCACGGTCATTCCCGCGAAGAGTCCCCGCCCCTGCGGCACGTAGGCGATCCCGCGGCGGGTGATTTGCGCCGGCGGCTGGCGCGCGAGCTCGGCTGCTCCGAGGGTCACCGAGCCGGTTGCGGGTGGGGCGATGCCGACGATGGTCTTCAGGAGCGTGGACTTCCCGGCGCCATTGCGGCCGAGGAGCGCCACCACCTCGTGGTCGCGAACGTCGAAGCTCACGTCGCGCAGGATGTGGCTCTTGCCGTAGAAGGTGTTCACGCCCGAGAGCTTCAGCAGCACCGTGTCCCGCGCCGCAGATTCGCGCGGCCGGCTCGCCAAAGCGTGGGAACCCGCGCCGATGTAGATCTCCTGCACGCGCGGAGAGTCCCGGGCATCGGCCACGCTGCCGTCGACCAGCACCTCGCCATCGTTCATCACCGTCACCGCGTCTGCAAGGGCGAATACCCGGTCGATGTCGTGCTCGACGAGCAACACCGGAAGGTCGGCGCTGATGCCCTTGATGAGGCGGCCGACGCGTTCGCGCTCCGCGGCGGCGAGTCCGGCGAGCGGCTCGTCGAGCAAGAGCACGCGCGGCTTGGTCGCCAACGCGAGCGCCATGTCCACCAGCCGCTGCCCGCCATAGGAAAGCGACGCGGCCGGGACCGTCTCCACGCCCGCGAGGCCCATGGCGCGCACGATCTCGGCGGTTTCGCGATTGACCTGCTCGAGCCTGGAGGCGTCGATCCAGAACCAGAAACGGCGCCGGTCGCGCGCCTGGACCGCGAGCCGCACGTTCTCCGCCACCCCGAGGGCACCGAAGAGATTGGTGATCTGGAACGAGCGGCCGATTCCCGCTCGCGTCACGCGCTCGGGCGCGAGCCCGGCGATCGGAACCCCTGCGAGCGCGACCGTGCCGCGATCCGGGCGGTACATCCCGGAAATCAGGTTGAACGCGGTGGTCTTGCCCGCGCCGTTCGGACCAATGAGGGCGTGCAGCGTGCGGTCGCGCACGCGCAGCGCCATGTCGCGCACCGCCTTGATGCCGCCAAATCCTTTCGCAAGCCCGGAAACCTCGAGGATCGGGCCGTCGATATGCGCCGCCGGTTTGAGGAACCCCGGCAGCGCCACCTCGCCCGCCTGCCGGTTGGCCATCGCCGCCTCTTCGGCCAAGGGCTCGCGCCAGCGGCGCGTGGCGCGCTCATACAAACCCACCAGGCCTTGCGGCGAGAACACCACGAACGCCACGAACAGCAGGCCGAAATACAACAGCCAGTTCTCGGTGACGCGCGACAGGTTGTCCCGGAAGATCACGAAGAAAAGCGCACCCAGGGCGGGACCGAGGAACGAGCGCATGCCGCCGATGATCACCATCGCGAG
>JANNKG010000539.1:0-6142 GCA_031396185.1 Burkholderiales bacterium
CGAGCGCAACGCGTCGGAAAGGTACTCCTCGTAGGCCTCGTCGATCACCACCAGCGCGCTGGGGCTTGCGCGCTCGACGAGCGTGCGCAACGACTCCCACGGGACGAATGCGCCGGTGGGGTTGTTCGGGTTGGCGATGAAGACCACCTTGGTGTCGGCGCGCACCGCCGCGCCCATGGCCTCGACATCGGCGGCGTAGGCACGCGCGGGCACCTCGATGCCGGTGGCGCCCACCGCCTGCACCGCGAGCGGATAGACCATGAACGCGTGGCGCGAGTACACGGCGGAGTCGCCCGCGCGCAGGAACGCGCGCGCCACCAGCTCGAGCACGTCGTTGGAGCCGTTGCCGAGCACCAGGTTGTCGGGCGAAACGCCGAGGCTGCGCGACAGGATGCCCTTCAGCTCGTAGCCGCTGCCGTCGGGGTAGTAGTGCAGCACGTCAAGTGCGCCGCGGATCGCGGCAAGCGCCTTGGGGGAGGCGCCGAGCGGGCTCTCGTTCGACGCCATCTTGAGGATCTCGGATTCGGGGATCCCCAGCTCGCGCGCCGTTACAGCGATCGGCTTGCCCGGAACGTACGGCGTGATGGCGCGGATGTAATCCGGCGCAAGGCGCGCCACGTCGAAGCCTTTTTTCGAACCGTCCATCAGATCACCGCCAGCGGATAGCTGCCCAGCACCTTCATGTAGCCGGCGATCCGCTCGACTTCAACGAGTGCCGCGGCAACCTGCGGATCGTCGCGGTGGCCCTCGATGTCGATAAAGAAGAGGTAGTCCCACAGCGCCACCCGCGAGGGGCGGGACTCGAACTTGCTCATCGATACCCCCCGGGTGGCGAAGGGGGTAAGCATTTCATACACCGCGCCCGCGCGATTGCGCGCCGAAAGGACCAGCGAGGTCTTGTCCTTGCCCGAGGGCTTGGGCCGGTAATCGCCGAGGATGAGGAAGCGCGTGGTGTTGTTGGGTTCGTCCTCGATGTTGGCGGCGAGGATCGCGAGCTTGTAGTGCCCCGCGGCCATCTCGCCCGCGACCGCGGCCGAGCCGGCCTCTTCGGCAGCGCGCCGTGCCGCTTCGGCATTACTCGCCACCGCCACGCGCTCCGCGTCGGGGAGGTGGGTGTTCAGCCATTCATGGCACTGCGCGAGCGACTGGCCGTGGGAAAAGACCCGGCGGATCGCGGCGAAATCCGCGGGCGGATCCTTCGCCATCAAGTTGTGGTGGATGCGCACGATCACCTCGCCGCACACCTGCATCGGCGTCTGCGGCATGAGGTCGAGCGAGCGCCCGACCGCGCCCTCGGTGGAATTCTCCACCGGGATCACGCCGAAATCGGCCGCGCCCGACTCCACTGCGCGAAACACCTCGTCGATGGAGGCGGTGGGCATCGGATCCGCGGCGAGGCCGAAGTGCTTGAGTGCCGCGCGCTCGCTGAAGGTGCCCTTCGGCCCGAGGTAGGCCACGGTGATCGGGCGCTCGAGGGCGAGGCAAGCCGACATGATCTCGCGGAACAGCAACGCCACGGTCTCCCCGGCAAGCGGGCCGGGATTGCGCTCCTTGAGGCGGCGCAAGACCTGGGCTTCGCGCTCCGGGCGGAACGCCTGGCCGACCTTGAGCGTGCCAATGGCGCGCGCGAGGCGCGCGCGCTCGTTCATGGCAGCGAGGATCGTTTCGTCGACGCGGTCGATCTCGGCGCGCAGGCGATCGATCTCGCCGTTGGGCGGTTTCGCGTCGTTCATTTCGCGATCTCGGTGACCGAGCGGATCGAGAGAACCCCGGCGATTCGCGCGATGCGCGCGATGACTTCCGGGGCGGCGGCGCTGTCGAGGTCGACAAGCGTGTACGCCATCTCGCCGCGCGACTTGTTGACCATGTTGTGGATGTTGAGGCCCGCTTGCGCCATCGTAGTCGAAATCTGTCCGAGCATGTTGGGCACGTTTGCGTTCGAGATCGCAATGCGGTGCGGCGATTCGCGCGCCATCTCCACGCTTGGAAAATTGACCGCGTTGCGAATATTGCCCTGCTCGAGGAACTCGCGCAGCTGGTCGACCACCATCAGCGCGCAATTCTCCTCGGCCTCCTCGGTGGAGGCCCCGAGGTGGGGCAGCGCAACCACGCCGGCGTGGCCCTGCAACCGCGGGCTGGGAAAGTCGCAGATGTAGGCGCGCAGGCGCTTGTCGGCGAGCGCGGCGATCACCGCGTCCTCGTCAACCACGGCATCGCGCGCGAAGTTGAGCAGCACCAGCCCCTTGCGCGCGCCGCCCAGCCGCTTCGCGTCGATCAGGCCGCGGGTCTTGTCGGTGAGCGGCACATGCAGGGTCACGAACTCCGAGCCCTTGAGGACTTCCTCGATCGAGGCGGCGCGCTGCACCGACGCCGGCAGGCGCCAGGCGTTGTCGACGGTGATGTCGGGGTCGTAGCCGAGCACTTTCATGCCGAGACGGATGGCGGTGTCGGCGACGAGGCCGCCGATCGCGCCCAGGCCGATCACGCCGAGCGTTCGCCCCGGCAGCTCGAAACCCGCGAATTGCTTCTTGCCGTCCTCGACGCGCTTGTCGAAATCTCGGCCCGGCGCAATCGCCTGGACGTAGCCCGCGGCCGGGATGAGGTTGCGCGCCGCGAGCAGCATCCCCGCCAGCACCAACTCCTTCACGGCATTGGCATTCGCGCCCGGCGCGTTGAACACCGGCACGCCGCGCAACGTCATCGCTTCCACCGGGATGTTGTTCACGCCCGCGCCGGCGCGGCCAATCGCCTTCACCGAAGCCGGGATCTCGGCCTCCTTCAGGACGTGGGAGCGCAGCAGGATCGCATCGGGATCGGCAAGCGCTGGGCCCACCACATAGGCCGGCTTCGGAAGGCGCGCCAGCCCGCGCTCGGAGATCGCGTTGTAGACGGCGATGCGGAATTTCGGGGCCAAGGGAATCGGCCTCAGGCGTGCTTCTTGCGGAACTCTTCCATGAAGGCGACGAGCGCCTCCACGC
Source organism: Burkholderiales bacterium (assembly GCA_031396185.1). Classification (GTDB taxonomy): domain Bacteria; phylum Pseudomonadota; class Gammaproteobacteria; order Burkholderiales; family Usitatibacteraceae; genus Usitatibacter. The sequence continues at coordinate 2,979 of JANNKG010000539.1, forward strand.
CTGCCAGCGGCATCGCGTTGTAGATCGAGGCACGCATGCCTCCCACCGAGCGGTGCCCTTTCAGCTGCGACAGGCCGAGCGCCTCGGACTGCGCGAGGAATGCGGCATCGAGCGAGCTGTCACGCAGCGTAAACGGGACATTCATGCGCGAGCGGTCCTCCGGGGCGACGGGATTCGCATAGAACTCCTGCGAATCGAGGTAGCCGTAGAGGCGCTTCGCCTTCTCGATGTTGGCGCGCTCGATGCCGGCCAGGCCGCCGCGCTCGAGCAGCCACTTGAAGGTGAGCCCGGCCAGGTACACCGAAAATGTGGGCGGCGTGTTCACCATGGAATCGGCGTCGGCCATCTTGCGGTAGTCGAGCACTGTCGGCGTCTCCGGGATCGGCTGGCCGATCAAATCCTCGCGCACGATGACGATCACCAGGCCCGCCGGGCCGATGTTCTTCTGCGCGCCGGCGTAGATCAGACCATAGCGGGCCACCTCGAGCGGCCGCGACAGGATGTGCGAGGACATGTCAGCCACCAGGGGGACATCGCCCGTGTCCGGGACCCATTGGAACTCGACGCCACCAATGGTTTCGTTGGAGCAGATGTGGAGGTAGGCGGCGTCCTTTGAACACTTCCACGCCGACTGCTTCGGGACGTAGGTGAAGTTCTTGTCCTCGCTGGACGCGACCACGTTCGCATTGCCGAACTTCTTCATCTCCGCGATCGCCTTCTTCGACCATTCGCCGGTGTTCACGAAGTCGGCGGACTTACGTCCACGCAGGAGATTCATCGGCACGCCCGAGAACTGCATCGTCGCCCCGCCCTGCAAGAAGAGCACCTTGTAGTTGGCGGGGATGCCGGCGAGGGTTCGCAGGTCCGCCTCGGCATCGGCGGCGATCGCGACGAACTCCTTGCCGCGATGGCTCATTTCCATCACCGACATTCCGGCCTGGTGCCAGTTGACCAGTTCCGCCTTCGCGCGCTCGAGCACCTCCACCGGCATGGCGGCGGGGCCGGCGCCGAAGTTGAAGATGCGCCCCGCGGGGTCAGTGCGCGAGGCCGTTGCCATCGCCGTTGCCGTTGCCGTTGCCGTTTTCTCCATTGTCGTCGTCGCGGTCGAGGATGCACTGCAGGCCCGAGAGCTTCTCCCCCTCGTCCAGGTTGATGAGCGTCACGCCCTGGGTCGAACGACTCATCTCGCGGATCTCCTTGACTCGGGTGCGGATCAGGACCCCGCCCGACGTGATCAGCATGATCTCGTCCTCGGGAGACACGAGGGTCGCGGCGACGACCTTGCCGTTGCGCTCCGAGGTGTGGATGGCGATCATCCCCTGGGTGCCACGGCCGTGGCGCGTGTATTCGGTGATCGGAGTGCGCTTGCCATAGCCATTCTCGGTGGCGGTGAGCACGCTCTGCGTCTCGTTCTCGGCCACCAGCAGCGCGATCACGCGCCCTCCCTTGGCGAGGTTCATGCCGCGCACGCCGCGGGCGCCGCGGCCCATCGGGCGGACATCGTTCTCGTCGAAACGCACCGCCTTCCCCTCGTCCGAGAACAACATCACGTCGTGCTTGCCATCGGTGAGCGCCACCCCGACCAGGCAGTCGCCCTCGTCCAGGTCGACGGCGATGATCCCCGAGGGCCGCGGGCGCGAGTAGTCGGCGAGCGAGGTCTTCTTGACCACGCCCTCCTGGGTCGCGAAGAACACGAAGCAGTCCTCGCGAAACTCGCGCACCGGCAGGATCGCGTTGATGCGCTCGTCCTCGTCCATCTTCAGCAGGTTCACGATCGGCTTGCCGCGGCTGGTGCGGCTGCCCTGCGGAACCTCGTAGACCTTGATCCAGTAGACCTTGCCCTTGTCGGAGAAGCACAGCACGTAGTTGTGCGTATTCGCGATGAAGAGCTTCTCGATGAAGTCGTCTTCCTTGGTGGCGGTGGCTTGCTTGCCGCGCCCGCCGCGCTTCTGCGAGCGATACTCGTCCAGCGGTTGCGCCTTGATGTAGCCCGCGTGCGACAGCGTGACCACCACGTCCTCGGGCGTAATCAGGTCCTCGAGCTGCAGGTCCTGGCCGTTCACCACGATCTCGCTCCTGCGCGCGTCGCCGAACTCGCGTTTAACCTCGTTCAGCTCGTCGCCGATGATCTGGGTGACGCGATCGGGACGGGAGAGGATATCGAGCAGGTTCTCGACGGTGGCGATCACCTCGCGGTATTCGGACACGATCTTGTCCTGCTCGAGGCCCGTGAGCCGCTGCAGCTGCATCTCCAGGATGCGCTGCGCCTGCACGTCCGAGAGCCGGTAGCCCGACGCGCCGCCCGCATCCTTCACCAGGCCGAACTCGCGCGGCAGCGCCTCGGGCCGGAACTGCTCGGCCGCGGCGCGCGCCAGCATCTGCTCGACGAGCGGCGAGCGCCAGGTGCGCGCCATCAGCTCGGCGCGGGCGGCGGCCGGGGTGGGCGCGGCCTTGATGACCGCGATCACCTCGTCCACGTTGGAGAGCGCAACCGCGAGGCCTTCGAGAATGTGGCCGCGTTCGCGCGCCTTGCGCAGGTCGAAGACCGTGCGCCGCGTGACCACCTCGCGGCGGTGGCGCAGGAACGCGTCGAGGAACTGCTTCAAGTTCAGCAGGCGGGGCTGGCCGTCGACCAGCGCCACCATGTTCATGCCGAACGTCTCCTGCATCTGGGTCAGCTTGAAGAGGTTGTTCAGCACGATCTCGGCGACCTCGCCGCGCTTCAACTCGATCACGAGCCGCATGCCCTTCTTGTCGGACTCGTTGCGCAGGTCCGCGATGCCCTCGATCTTCTTGTCGCCCAGTAGCTCGCTGATGCGCTTGAGCACCTGGTCGCCGCCCACCTGGTACGGGAGCTCGTCGACGACGATCGCCTGCTTGGCGCTCTTCTCCATGTCCTCGACGTGGGTGCGCGCGCGCATCACGACGCGCCCGCGGCCGGTGCGGTAGCCCTCCTGCAGCTCGCCCACGCCGTAGATGATCCCGCGGGTGGGGAAGTCGGGCGCCGGAACGATGCGGATCAAGTCGTCCACGGTGGCCTCGGGATTGGCGAGCAGCGCCAGGCAGGCGTCGACCACCTCGACCAGGTTGTGGGGGGGGATGTTGGTGGCCATGCCCACGGCGATGCCGGAGGAGCCGTTCACCAGCAGGTTGGGGAATTTCGA
>JANNKG010000572.1:0-20957 GCA_031396185.1 Burkholderiales bacterium
CCCAGGCATCCTTCGCCGTCACCTCGGCATGGGCGAGGGTGCTGGCGAGGAGGACAAGTGAAACGCAAATCTGTGAAACCGCAGATGGCCGCAGATGAACAAAACAGATGGCCGCAGATATGACAAGGAAACGTCCACCCACATGATCCCGAATTTCATCCCCACTCATCTGCGGCTATCCGCCTTTCATCTGCGGCCATCTGCGGTTTCACAGATTTGCGTTTCACTTGTCCTCCTCGCCAGCACCCTCGCCCATGCCGAGGTGACGGCGAAGGATGCCTGGGTGAGGGGCACGGTGCCAGCGCAGAAGATAACCGGCGCCTTCATGACGCTCACCAGCACCGAGGACGCGAAGATCGTGGGCGCATCTTCGCCCGCGGCGAAGAAAGCCGAGATCCACTCCTCGATGATGATGGGCGGTGTCAACCACATGCACGCCATCGATGCGATCGCGCTGCCCGCGGGCAAGCCGGTGGAGCTCAAGCCCGGCGGCAACCACGTGATGCTGATGGACCTGGCGCGGCAGGTGAAGTCCGGCGACGTGGTGCCGATCGTGTTCACCATCGAGGGCCGCGACGGCAAGCGCACCCAGGTCGAGGTAAAGGCCACGGCGCGGCCACTCGGCGGGCAATGAAGCTCTCCACGCGGCTCGCGCAGCGCGGCCGCGGCCCCGGGACCCGCCCCGGCACCGTCAACCTGCCGGTCGCGCGCGCCTCCACCGTCACTTTCGCAACAGTTGCCGAGATGGAGTCGGTGCAGGGCCGCTTCGAGGCCGACGAGGTGGTGCCGACCTACGCCATCGTCAACATGCCGCTGCGCGCCGCCTTCGAAGAGTTGATGGTCGAGATCGAAGGCGGCTACCGCGCGGCCACGTTCCCCACCGGGCTCGCCGCGGTCGCCGGCGCGATCATGGCTGCGGTCAAGGCGGGCGACCACATCCTCGTGACTGACAGCTGCTACGGCCCCGCCCGCCGCTTCTGCGACCGCACGCTCGCGCGCGCCGGCGTCGAAACTACCTACTACGACCCGACAATCGGCGCGGGTATCGCGGACTTGATGAACCCCAACACCCGCGCGGTGTATCTGGAGAATCCGGGATCGATCACGTTCGAGGTGCAGGATTTCCCGGCGATCGCCAAGGCGGCGCGCGCGCGGGGAGCCGCGGTGATCCACGACAACACCTGGGCGACGGGCGTTTTCTTCCGCTCCTTCGACCACGGCGCCGACCTCGTCATCCAGGCGGCGACCAAGTATCCGGCGGGACACTCGGACCTGCTGATCGGCGCGGTGGTGGCGAACGAGGCCTGGTGGCCACGGTTGCGCGATACCTCTCGCGACCTCGGCCAGACCGCCAGCCCCGACGATATCTTCCTCGCGCTGCGCGGCATCCGCACGCTCGACGCGCGCTTGAAGCGGCACCAGCAAAGCGCCCTTCAAATCGCCGAATGGCTGAAGACCCACCCGGCGGTGAAACGCGTGTTGCACCCTGCTTTGCCCGACGATCCCGGGCACGCGCTCTGGAAGCGCGACTTCCTCGGGTCCACGGGACTCTTCGGCGTGGAGCTCGCGGACGCATCGCGCGAGCAAGTCGCGCGCCTGATCGACGGGCTCGAATGCTTCGCGCTCGGCTACAGCTGGGGCGGGTACGAAAGCCTCATCGTGCCCGGAAACCTCGGGCGCTACGGGCGGACGGTGCGCCCCTGGTCGGGCGGCGAGCTCATCCGCCTGCAGATCGGCCTGGAGGATCCCGCGGACCTGTTCGCCGACCTGGTGCGCGGCTTCGAGCGGATGAAGGGCGCGTGAGGCCTTTCGAGGCGCTCGAGGAGAAACTGTCGCAGGCGATCTCCGATGGCACCGATGCGCTGTTCGAAGCCGCCTCGGTCGAAGCGGTGAGCGGCGGGTGCATCCACACCGCGGTGAAGATCACGGGCTCGATGGCGCGCGAAGAGCACACCTACTTTGCCAAGTTCAACGACGCCGACCGCAAGGCGATGTTCGCGGCAGAGGCGGAGGGTCTCGCGGCGCTGCGCTCTGCCCAGGCGGTGGGGGTGCCGAACGCCGTCACCCACGGCGCCGATGCAGAACATGCGTGGCTCATCCTGCAGTGGCTCGAGCTGGTACCCCTCGACGAGAAGAGCGCGGCCAACCTGGGCGTGGCGCTGGCGGTGCAACACCGCAGGCCGCAGTCGCGCTTCGGCTGGGCGCACGACAACTTCATCGGCGCGACCCCGCAGGCCAATGGCTGGTCGGACGACTGGGTCGCCTTCTGGCGATCAAAGCGCCTCGTGCCCCAGCTGCGCCTGGCCGCACGCAACCGGCTGCCCTCGCGCATGATCGATCGAGGCGAGCGCCTGGCAACCGATTGCGACGCGTTCTTCACCACGCACGCACCCGAAAAATCGCTGCTGCACGGCGACCTCTGGAATGGAAACACTGCGGCCACCGAAGGCAACATCCCGGTGGTGTTCGACCCCGCGGTGTATGTGGGGGACCGCGAGGCGGATGTCGCGATGACCGAGCTCTTCGGCGGATTCCCCGCGGATTTCCTCGCCGCGTATCGCGCCGCCTGGGATCTCGACGACGGCTACCGGGTGCGCCGCGACTTCTACAATCTGTACCACGTGCTCAACCACGCGAACCTGTTTGCGGGGGATTACGTTCGGCAGGGCGAGAAGTCGATCGAGCGGCTCCTCGCCGAAATCCGGTGAGGGGAGTAAAGTCGCTGGCCATGACCCCCGCACCCGCCTCTCCCGTCCCCAAGGTCCTCGTCGTCGACGACAATGCCGACGCCGCTGACAGCCTTGCCACTCTCCTCGGCGTGATGGGCTACGAGGTGCGCATCGCCTACGACGGTCCCGAAGCGATCGAGGCGGCCGACGAGTTCCAGCCGGCCGTGGCGTTGCTCGACATCGGCTTGCCCAAGCTCTCGGGCTACGACATCGCACGCCACGTGCGGGAGAAGCGCGGCGAGGACGTGCTGCTGGTGGCGATCACCGGATGGGGCCAGGAAGACGACCGCCGCAAGGCGCGCGAGGCGGGCTTCGACCACCACTTCACCAAGCCCGCCGACTTCGAAGTCCTCCTGCAGCTCATCGATCGGGAACTGAAGAAACGCTCGACCCACTAGCGGTCGAGCGGGCTCGCCACGCCGCAGCCAGTAGTAATCTTGCCCATGACTTCCCCGCCTGCAAGACTGTGTGTGGAAACTCCATCCCGGCACCTGGTGCCCACGCGGGATGGGGAAAACCCTTTCATTCGTTAGGTGTCACTTGGATCCCGTGCTGGTTGGATATTTCGCGAAAGAGCCGCTCAGCCCAGCCGAGGCGGGGTTTCTCGAACCTGTCGAGGACGTCGGCAGCGTTGCCGAGTGCATTGTCTCGGGGGCGCAGGATTGGATTCAACACTGGAAGCACAACAGGTTCTGGCGGTACGACTCCGAGGAGCTTGCCCTTTCAGTGGTTCCGCTCGATCAGCGTGAGGCGTTCGATGTTTACGCCTATGAGTCCTATCCCGTGCTATTTGACGTGGACGGCGAGCAGCCCCTCAGAATGCCGCAGCTCAACGTAGAACCTGCTGGCGCCGACTACCAGGTCCTCGGCTACGACATTGTGGAACTGCACAGCATTGGACAACCTGGCGACGAGGAGCCGAACTATGAATTCGGCTGCTCACCGCTTACGTGCAACGCCTTGTTGAAAGAGGTGCCAGTGAACAAGCATTGCCTACTGGAGTCTCATGCGGAAGCACTCGACCTGGCGAAACGCGTCGCAGCGTCAAATGGAGCAATGGGTGAGCCCGGACCGTATGTGGCGGTTCGAGTCCTGAGGAAGGACAAGTGACACGTGACGCACGCATTGGCCGCGGGCGGGCGAACCGGCAGCGCGAATCCCGAGGATAGGAGCGACGTGGACGCCTTCGACGAAGACTGGGAACTCGCGGCGGACACCGCCCACCCGAACGCGGCCCGGCTCCTCACGCAATCGTTTTACTGGGACGTCGCCGACGAGAACTCGCCCTTCGGAAACGATCGCGGTGCCGACATGCTGCAGTCCTACCGGATTGCGATCGGCGAAGATGCGGAGCTGGACAGCGCGGAGCTCCTCGACGAGCTCCTGTCGGAGTGGGACGTCGATCGCGACTTTGCCGTGGGCGTGCCCGACGAGGAGCTGGGATTGCGCCTGGAGAGGGAGCACTTTCACATCCTCACCTATGACGATGCGGTCGTGGCCCTGGCGTTCGCCGAGGTGGTGTTCCTCGGCAACGCCTCCCCGGACATGGCGGCGGCGGCGATCAAGGCCCTGAAGCGCCAGTCCACGCCCGAGATGCTCGAGTTCCGCGGCTGGAGCGACGCTGCCGAGCGACGCGGGCGATGCGAGGAAATGATCGAGGCCTTGCGCGCCTTCACCTGAAAACGAACAAGGCAAAGCGATGAAGAAAGATTGTCCCAATTGCCATCAGTCCATGGAGGGGAAGTTCCTCCACTGGCGCAAATTCGCGAAGATGGACCACTTTCGCGTCTGTCCCGTCTGCGGGAAGGATATCGAGTTCCAGTTCCACGCTGAGGAAATCGCTGTGCGCATCCTCACGGCGATCGTCGTCCTGGGCGGCTTCTACTGGGCCAAGGAGCGCGGCGCCTACCTCCAGTCCTTGCTCGTCGTGGCGGTGGTGCTCTGCATCGCTTACGCCGCGGTGCATTGGCGCCTGCGCGACAGGCAGCGGTTCCGGAAGGGGCGCGGCGGGCGCTGACTCACTCCGAAATCTGCTTGTTGCGTATCATGGTGACGTGCGCTGGCCTCCCGCCGGCCAATAGCAAGACGACGAAAAGCACTTGAGCACCGCCACCCTCCGCCGCCTGGTTTCCGGGGATGCACCGCAGTATCGTTCGATGATGCTCGAGGCCTACGAGCGACACCCGGACGCGTTCACCTCCACCGCCGCCGAGCGCGGTTCGCTGCCGCTTTCATGGTGGGAGGCACGCCTCAAGGCCGAGGCGCAACCTTCCGACATGGTTCTGGGTGCATTCCAGGGACCCGTCCTCGCAGGCGTTGCGGGACTGTCGTTCGAGGCGCGCGAGAAGACGCGGCATAAGGCCCAACTCTTCGGCATGTACGTGCCGTCCCAGTTCCGCAAGAGGGGCCTGGGCAAGGCGCTGGTGCTCGCCGTGCTCGAGCATGCGCAGCTCCGCCCGGGGGTCAAGCTGGTCCAGCTGACGGTGACCGATGGGAGTGGATCCGCCCAGGGACTGTACGAACGCTGCGGCTTCGTGCCGTTCGGCGTCGAGCCGTTCGCGGTCGCCGTGGGCCAGGAATACGTTTCGAAGGTCCACATGTGGTGCAACCTGCGAGCCGACTGACATGCATCCGAGGCTGAGGTCCGCGGGTTGAGCGCGGATACCTGGGCGGCGGTAGACCGGTACTTCGAGGAGCGGCTGTCGAGTGCCGATCCGGTTCTCGACGCGATCCTCGCGGCCAGCGATGCCGCCGGGCTGCCGCGCCATGCCGACGTCGCGCGTGCCAACATCGCGCGCGCCGGGCTCGCCGATCGGGTCAGGCTGCACGAGGGTCGCGCGATCGACAGCCTGCCGCTGATCACCGGCCCTTTCGACCTGATCTTCATCGATGCCGACAAGCCGTCGAGCCCGGACTATCTCGAATGGGCGCTGCGGCTTGCGCGCCGCGGCGGCGTGATCGTGATGGATAACGTGGTGCGGGATGGCGCGGTGGTGGATTGCGCCAGCAGGGATGCGAGCGTGGTCGGCGTGCGGCGCGCGATGGACCGCATGCGCAACGAGCCGCGGCTCTGCGCCACGGCGATCCAGGCCGTAGGCCTCAAAGGCTACGACGGGTTGGCGATCGCCCTGGTGCTGGGCGACGACGGGCGCTAGGATGCGAGAGATCGCGTTTCGCGCCCTTTCGGTGGACGACCTGCAGCAGCTCTTTCTTTGGCTCCTGCGGCCGCACGTCACGAAATGGTATGCGGCGGCCCCCACGTCCTTCACCGAGCTCACCGCCAGGTACGGCCCGCGCACACTGCCCGGGAGCCCAGTGCGCGCATTCATGATCGTCGTGGACGGCAAGGACGTGGGCTACATCCAGACCTATCCCCTGGCGCTCTTCCCGGCCTATGCGCAGGGCCTCGGTTGCGACGATTCCGTGGCGGGCCTCGACCTCTTCATCGGCGAGGAGTTGTTCCTCGGCTGGGGCCTCGGGTCGCGGGCGATTCGTCGCTTCGTGGACGAGGTCGTGTTTGCGCAGCCGCACGTCGAGAGCTGCGTCGCCGGGCCTGCAGAGGGCAATCGGGTCTCGATCCGCGCCTTCGAGAAGGCTGGATTCCGGCGCTGGAAGGTGGCCGCGAACGAGCGCGGGGAGACTGAATGCGTGATGCGCCGCGAGCGCATACCGGAGCGATTCCGCCTCGCTCCGATCGTGCTGCCGCGGGACCTCGATACCTGCATCGCATTCCGGCGCGACATGTACCTCGCGAGCTTCGGCTCCCTCGACGGGCTCGATGAGGAGATGGGCGAGTCGGATAGGCGCTACCGTGAGCAGCTCGAGGCGAGGATCGCGCAGGTTCCCGAGGGCAATACGCACCTGTGGGAGGGCGAACGGATCGTGGGCCAGACCGAGATGCGCGTCGACGACGACCCGGGTGTTGGCTATGTGAGCCTCTTCTACCTGGTTCCCGAATGCCGCGCGCAGGGTTTGGGACGGCTTCTGCACGAGCACGCGGTGAATGTGTTCGGCGCCCGGGCCTTCAGCGCGATCCGCCTCAGCGTCAGCACCCGAAACGCGAAGGCGATCGCCTTCTACCGCAAGCTTGGGTGGGCGAGCATCGGCCCGCGCCCGCACAAGCAGCCGATGGAATTGATGGAGTACCGGTTGGGATGACCCGCGGATCGCGTCATCCCGGCTCGGGCCGGGGGTACTCGACCAGCTTCGAGGCGCGCAGCTCGAAGGCGTCGCGCCGCGCGAGCAGGCGCTCCTGGCGCTTGGTGATGAGCGCGAAGTGGCGAATCGCCACCAGCCGGTCGTGTGTCACCCAGCACGAGCGGGTGTTGGTGACCCACTCCTCGGGATCGATCCGGCGCATGTCGTAGGAAACGGAGTAGCTGCGCAGTGTCTTGTGGCCGCGGCGGTTGGAATACTCGTGGAAATAGGAGAGCGCGATCTCGCGGAGCGACCGGTAGATCGGATCCCGATAGCGCAGCGGCGCGCCGTTGGTCTTCGAGATCGCACCCCACGCCCCCTGGCGCTTGAAGAGCGCGATCACGTGCGGGTAGTCACTCTCGTGGCAGTCGAGGTGCATCACCAGCGGAGGATCGCCGTTTACCCATAGGGCGCACGCGGCGAACATCGCACCCTCGATGCAGTGCGCCCGGCGCTGCCGGATCACTTCGCGCACCGACAGCACCGTCTCGCCGCCGATCTCGTGGTTGATGGGAGTCGCGTTGAGGAACGCCTGGATCCTTTCCGGGGTATGCAGGCGCTTCAGGACCGCGTACTCCGCGGGGCTGAGTCCGAGATCCTCGCGTCGGGCGAATCGTCTTTCATTCATGTATGGCGTCTCCCGGCGGCGGCATCCCAGGCGGCTGCGGCCGGCACGCATACGCGTCGAACTCCCGCGACGGTCGTGACGTCCGAAATGTGGATGGTGACACCATAAAGCCTCGAGAGATTCGGCGCGGTGAGGACCTCTGCGGCATCGCCCAGTGCTGCCGTCTGGCCGTGATCGAGCAACAGCGCACGGTGTGCGAGGGCGAAGGCGTGGTCGGGGTCGTGGCTGCACAGCACGATCGCAATGCCCGCGGCCGCCAAACGGCCAATCTCGTGGAGCACCCGCGACTGGTTGGCGAAATCGAGATGCGCGGTCGGCTCGTCCATCACCATGCAGCGGGCCTCGGACGCGAAGGCGCGGGCGAGCAGCGCAAGCTGGCGTTCGCCGCCGCTCACGGCGCCAAAGCTCCTGTCGGCAAGGTCGCCGATGCCGAGCCGCTCGAGCGCCTCGCGCGCGATGCGCCGGTCGGCGGGCCTGGGCCGCGCATAGGCCCCGAGGTGGGCCGCGCGACCCATCTCGACCATCTCCTGGAGCGTGAAGTCGAACACGATGCCCGAGGCCTGCGGTACGTAGGCAAGACCGCGGGCGATCCGGGGGCGATCAAGCGAGGCGAGATCGTGTCCGTCGAGGGTGACACGGCCCGCGAGTGGCGGCAGCAACCCCAGCAGCGTGCGGAATAGCGTGGTCTTGCCGGCGCCGTTGGGGCCGAGGACACAGAGCACCTCGCCGTCGCCCAAGGCGAGATCGAGCCCCCGACCGACCACTTTGCGGGGATAGCCGAAGTCGAGTGCCTGGGCGGCGAGGGTCATGGCGCTCGCCGTGCGTTGGCGGCGAGTAGCGCGATGAAGGCGGGAGTGCCGACCAGTGCCGTGACCACGCCGGGGGGGATCTCGGTCGGCGCGATCACGCGGCACAGCGTGTCTACCACCAGCATGAATGCAGCGCCGAGGATCGCCGCGACCGGAAGTACGCGGCCGAATGCGGGTCCCACCAGCAGGCGCGCTGCATGCGGCACCACGAGTCCCACCCACCCGATGATGCCGGCGATGGCGACGGCGGCGGCCGTCGCGAGCGTGGCAGCCACGATCACCACGATACGCAAGCGGCGCACATCGAGCCCGAGCGCGCGAGCCTCGTCCTCGGAGAGTGCCAGCACGTCCACCCGCCAGCGCAGCGCGACCAGTGGCACAAGCCCGATCAACATGAGCGGCAGGGAGAGCGCGAGGTCCCGGGGCAACACGCCGGCGAAACTTCCGAGCAGCCAGAACGTGATCGCGGGCAGCTGGTTGTAGGGATCGGCGACCGTCTTCGCGAAGGCAACTCCGGCGCTGAAGAGCGAGCCCACGATGACGCCGGCCAGCACCAGGGTGAGGACCGGGTCGGCTCCCCTCACGCGCGCGCCGATCGCGAGCACCAGCGCGGCGGCGGCCAGGCCCCCCGCGAAGGCGAGGCCCTGCATCGCCGCGAGCGGCAGCCCCAGCAGGATTCCGACCACGGCGCCCAGCGCGCAGCCGCTCGACACTCCCAGGATGTCGGGCGATACGAGGGGGTTGCGGAAGACGCCCTGCAACGCGGCGCCTGCGACACCGAGAGCCATGCCCACCGCGAGCGCGGCTGCGATGCGCGGCCCGCGGATCTCGAGCACCACCGCGCGTGCGCTGTCGGTCGACTGTGTGGCGCCGCCCAACTCGCCCCACAGCACTCGCGCGATGTCGCCAAGGGCGAGCGGGAACGCGCCCAGGGCGACGCTGCCCACCATCAGGACCCCCAGCAGCGCGAGCCCCAGGACGAGGGCGAGGGGCATGCGCGAGCGAGTGATGAGCACGGGATTTGCAGGGTCGGGTGATAAGATTTCAGCCGATTTTACCGATCTCACAAGGACCCCATCCCGATGAAAATCAAATCGTTTTTCCTGGCGGTTCTGGCGCTTCTCGCCATGAGCGTCTTGCCAGGGACAGCGGCAGAAGGAAGCCTGCGACTCGCCACCACCACCAGCACCGAGAATTCGGGGCTGTTGCGACTGCTCGTGCCCAGGTTCGAGGCGGCAAGCGGCCTCAAGGTGCAGGTGATCTCGGTGGGCACCGGCAAGGCGATGAAGCTGGGCGAGAATGGCGATGTCGACGTGGTGCTGGTCCATAGCCGTCCCGACGAGGACCGGTTCGTGGCGCAGGGCTTCGGCGTGAACCGCCAGGACGTGATGTACAACGACTTCATTGTCGTGGGGCCGAAGGCTGATCCGGCGAAGGTCGCAGGAATGAAGGACGTGCTCGCTGCATTCCGCAGGATCTTCGATGCCAAGGCCGTATTCGTTTCGCGCGGCGACGATTCGGGCACCGACAAGATGGAGAAGGCCTATTGGGACGCACTCGGACGCCGGCCCGAGGGGCGCCAATACCTCGCGGCGGGGCAAGGCATGGGCGAAGTGCTCACCATGGCGGACAACCTCGGCGGCTATACGCTCTCCGACCGCGCCACCTACGGAGCGTATCGGGCGCGCATCGGCCTGGAGATCCTGGTCGAAGGCGATCGCAGGCTCTTCAACCCCTACGGCGTGATCGCGGTGAATCCGGCGCGTTACCCGGACGTCAATCACCGCGGCGCAACCCAGCTCATCGAATGGCTCACGGGACCCGAGGGCCGCAGGGCGATCACGGACTTCCGCGTCAACGGCGAGCAGCTTTTCTTTCCCACGCCGCGCTAGATGCGCCGAGCGCTGATGGCATCGTGGTGGCTGTTCGCAACGGTTGCGTGCGGTGCGGATCTGCGGCTCGGCGCCACCCACACGCTCGAGGATTCCGGCGTCCTCGCGGTGCTTGTTCCGGCATTCGAGGCGCAGGCCGGGGTGAAGGTGAAAGCCATCGTCGCGGGAACCGGGCAGGTGATGAAGTACGCCGAGAATGGCGACGTCGACATCGTGTTCACGCACAGCCGGGCGGACGAGGAGAAGCTCATCGCGCGCGGCCTCGGAGGCGCGCGCGTGGAGGTGATGTACAACGATTTCGTGATCGCGGGCCCGGCGGCGGATCCGGCGCGCGTACGCGGATTGCGCGATGCCGCTGCAGCGCTCGTGCGCATCCGCGAGTCGGGCGCGAAATTCACCTCGCGCGGCGACGACTCGGGCACCCACAAGAAGGAGCTCCAGCTGTGGTCGGCCGGCGGCGGGCTCAAACCGTGGCCAGGGTATCTGTCGTCGGGGCAGGGCGCGGGCCGCACGCTGATGATGGCCTACGAGCTCGACGCCTACGATCTCGTCGACCGCGCCACCCTGAGGCAGCTGTCGCGCAAGCACCCCCTCACGATCCTGGTCGAAGGCGATCAGCGCCTGCTGAACGAGTACGGCGTGACGACGCTGCGGCCTGCGGCGGGGCGCACGGTGAACGAGCGAGTCGCCGGGAAATTCGCGGCGTGGATCGTGTCCGATGCGGCGAAGCGGCTGATCGCGGGCTATCGGATCGACGGCGAAGCCGCGTTCAAGCTGCGATGACGCTCCTCGAAGCGACGCAGGAAGCCTTCCGGCGGCTCTTCTCGGGTGACCGCGAGCTCTGGTCGGTGGTGTGGATCTCGCTCAAGGTTTCGCTCACCGCGCTTGCGATCGCGACGCCCTTCGCCGTGGCCCTCGGATTCTGGGTGGCGTCGAACCGTTTCGCGGGCCGGCGCGCGGTGATCGTCACGCTCCAGGGCCTTCTCAGCTTTCCGACCGTGGTGGTGGGATTGGTGCTGTACCTGCTCCTGTCGCGCAGCGGCCCGTTGGGACCCTGGCACCTGTTGTTCACCCAGGACGCCATGATCATCGGCCAGGCGGTCATCGCCTTTCCGGTGCTGGCGGCCTTCACGCTCGCCGCAGTGCAGGGCGCCGACCCGCGGCTGCGCGAGACGGCGACCAGCCTGGGCGCAGGGCCCTGGCGCTCGTCGCTCACCAGCCTCTTTGAAGTGCGCTTCGCGGTGATCGCAGGCGTGCTGAGCGGCTTCGGGCGCGTCATTTCGGAGGTCGGCTGCTCGATGATGGTGGGCGGCAACATCGCCGGCTATACGCGCAACATTCCCACCGCCATCGCGCTGGAGACCAGCAAGGGCGACTTCGCGCAGGGCATCGCGCTCGGAGCGGTGCTGATGGCATTCGCGCTGATAGTGTCGATGCTGCTCGCGATGATGCAGGGCGAAAAGGGCTCGCGATGAGCGCGCTGGTGGAGGTGGCGCACGCGCTCAAGCGCCACGGGGAGAAGACGCTTCTCGACGTGGGCCCCCTCGCGCTCGCCGCCGGCGACCTGATCGTGCTCACCGGCGATAACGGCAGTGGCAAGACCACCTTCCTCAAGATGCTGGCGGGCCTCGAGCGCGGCGACCAGCTGCGCATGCGCTTCGACGCCATCGAGGCCACCGAGCGCGACTATCCGCGCGAGCTGCGGCGCTCCATCATCTACGTGCACCAGCATCCCTACCTCTTCAATACCTCGATCGCGGACAACATCCGCTACGGCCTGCGCCTTCGCGGCCTCGCGGCGCTGGAGCGCGAGCGGCGCGTAACCGACGCGATCGCGTGGGCGGGCGTCGTGACGCTGGCCGAGGTGGAGCCGCGGCGGCTATCGGGCGGGGAGAAGCAGCGCGTGGCGCTCGCTCGCGCCAAGGTGCTCGAGCCGCGAGTGCTGCTGGTGGACGAACCGACGGCGAGCCTCGATGCGCAGGCACGGGCCCAGGTGATCGAGCTGCTGCGCAAGACCGCGACCGGCGACAACTGCGTGGTCGTCGCGTGCCACGACCGCGAACTGATCGAGCTGGAGGGCGCCCGGCGCTGGCACCTGCACGCCGGGAAGATCGAGAGCTAGGCCTTGCCCGCGGTGGCGACGAGGTTCTGCAGCTCGCCCGACTGGTACATCTCCTTCATGATGTCGCAGCCGCCGACGAATTCACCGTTGATGTAGAGCTGCGGGATCGTCGGCCAATTGGCGTAGTCCTTGATCCCCTCGCGGATGTCGGGGTTCTGGAGCACGTCGACCGTGTACACATTGTCGGCCCCGCACAACTTCAGCAACTGCGTGGCGGTCGCGGAGAACCCGCACTGCGGGATCTGCGGGGAGCCTTTCATG
Source organism: Burkholderiales bacterium (assembly GCA_031396185.1). GTDB lineage: Bacteria > Pseudomonadota > Gammaproteobacteria > Burkholderiales > Usitatibacteraceae > Usitatibacter. The sequence continues at coordinate 12,639 of JANNKG010000572.1, forward strand.
TACAGCACGACGGGGTGGCCTTCGACTTGCTGCTTGATCTTGTCCTGGACGCTGGTTTCCACATTTTCCTCCGTTTCCCGGTTGAGCGGCGCTGGCGTCCGCTCCAACCCGGGCATTGCGATCACGCTCCAATTCTACCGCCGGCAACCCGAGGGATGCCGGCGAGGTCGGGAATCGAGGCGAGCTCCCCGAAACCGGCCTTCTCCAGCAGGCGGGCGACCGCCGCCTGCTGGTCGTACCCATGTTCAAGTAGGAGCCAACCGCCAGGATTCAAGTGGCTGCGGGCGCCTTCCACGATGGCGCGGATGGAATCCAGGCCGTCGCGGCTGCCGTCGGTGAGTGCGTGCGGCGGCTCGAAACGCAGGTCACCCTGCGCCAGGTGAGGGTCGCCGCCAGCCACATAAGGGGGATTGCTCACCACCAGGTCGAAGCGGCGCCCGGAGAGCGGGGTGAACCAGGGTCCCTGGACGAACTCGATGGGCGGAGCACCCAGCGCCGCGGCGTTGCTCCGCGCAACCTCGAGGGCCGCCTCGCTGCTATCGGTGGCGGTAACCGCGAGGGCTGGCTGCTCGCAGGCGAGGGTGATGGCGATCGCGCCTGATCCGGTGCCAAGATCGAGCACTGAAATTGGGCCCCCCCCGGGTTGAGGATCCCCGGGGCAGGCTCCACGGGGGAGGCGACTTAGCGCCGCTTCCACCAGGGTTTCAGTCTCCGGCCTCGGTATCAGCACGTCGGGCCCCACCGCGAAATCGCGGCTGTAGAACTCGCGCCGGCCGATGAGGTAGGCGACCGGCTGGCCCATCTGGCGCTGGGCGACCAGCATGTCCACCCGCGCGTCCTCGCTCTCGGTGAGCACTCGCATGGAATGGGCCGCGAGATAGGCGCGGTTCACGCCGAGCAGGTGGGCGACGATTGCCTGGGCATCGACGCGCCCGATCGCCGCCGTCGCCTCCTCGAGGGCGGCCTTGAGCGTGAGCATCAGGCGTCGGCGAGGCTCGAGAGCAGCTCGGCCTGGTGCTCCGCGGCCAGCGCCGAGGTGATCTCCACCAGGTCGCCATCCATGATCGAGTCGATCTTGTGCAGCGTGAGGTTGATGCGATGGTCGGTCACGCGGCCCTGCGGGAAATTGTAGGTGCGGATGCGATCGGAACGGTCGCCGCTGCCGACCAGGCTCTTCCTCTCGCTCGCTTCTTTCGCCTGCGCCTCGCGCATCTGCTTGTCCTTGATGCGCGCGGCGAGGACGCGCCACGCCTGCTCGCGGTTCTTGTGCTGGCTCCTGCCGTCCTGGCACTCGACGACGATTCCCGTGGGCGCATGCGTGAGGCGCACCGCGGAGTCGGTCTTGTTCACGTGCTGGCCGCCGGCACCGCTGGCGCGGAAGGTGTCCACGCGCACGTCGGCCGGGTTGATCTGCACGTCGGAGGCGTCTTCGTCGGCTTCGGCCATCACCGCGACGGTCGCGGCCGACGTGTGGATGCGCCCCTGGGTCTCGGTGGCGGGAACGCGCTGCACGCGATGGCCGCCGGATTCGAACTTGAGCTTCGAGTAGGCGCCCGGTCCCACGATGCGCGCGATCACCTCCTTGAAGCCGCCAGCGTCGCCCACGCTTTCGGAAACGATCTCCACCTGCCAGCGGTGGCGCTCGGCGAAGCGCGTGTACATCCGGAATAGGTCTCCAGCGAAGAGCGCGCTCTCGTCGCCGCCGGTGCCGGCGCGGATTTCGAGGAACAGGTTGCGGTCGTCGTTGGGGTCGCGCGGCAGCAGCATGCGCTGCAACTCGGCCTCGAGGGCCGCAAGCCGCCCGCGCCCGCTTTTCAGCTCCTCGTCGGCGAAATCGCGCATCTCGGGATCGCGCGCCATTTCCTCGGCTGCGGCGATGTCGCCCTCCGCCCGGCGATAGTCGTTGAACGCCTCGACCAGGGGCTGGATCTCGGCGCGCTCCTGCGAGAGCTTGCGAAAGTTGTCGCGCTGGTTGACCAGCTCCGGATCGGCCAGCCGCGCGTCGATCTCCCGCAGCCGCGAATCGAGGCTCGCGAGCCTGGCCGCGATGGATGCCTTCATCATTCCGGCGGCAGCTCCCCGGGGTCGCCTTCCGGGTAGAGCGCCTCGATTGCCCGCATCAAGTTCTCGCGCTCGCCTGCACCCGCGCGCGACAGCGCCTGGCTGGGATGGTGGAGAAACTTGTTGGCGATGCCCTTGGCAAGCGCTTCGATCACCGCGCCGGGCTCGTCGCCGCGCGCAAGGCGGGCGCGGGCACGGGCGAGCTCGGCCTCGCGATACTGGTCGGCGCGCCGGCGCAGCTCGACGATCGCCGGCACCGCGGCGCGCGCGTCCTGCCATGCGCGAAACGTCGCCACTTCGCGGATGACGATCGCCTCGGCCTGCGCTGCCGCGGCGCGCCGGCTCTCGGCGCCCTCCTGCACGATCGAGCCGAGGTCGTCGATGGTGTAGAGGAAGACGTCGCCAAGCCCGGCCACTTCCGGCTCCACGTCGCGGGGGACCGCGAAATCGACGATGAACATCGGACGGCGCTTGCGTGCCTTGAGCGCCCGCTCGATCAGTCCCAGGCCCAGGATCGGCAGCGACGAAGCAGTCCCGGTAATGACGATGTCGAATTCCGCGATGCGCGCCGGCAGCTCGGCGAGGGCGATGGCCTGCGCGTCGAAACGCTCGGCAAACGCCTCCCCGCGTGCGAGCGTGCGGTTGGCGACAACCACCGACTGCGGCCGCTGGGCGACGAAGTAGGTGGCCGCAAGCTCGACCATCTCGCCTGCGCCGATCAGCAGCATGCGGGTGCGGGACAGGTCTCCGAAAAGGTTTTGCGCGAGCTTGAGCGACGCGGCCGCCATCGAGATCGACTGGGCGCCGAGCGCGGTTTCGGTGCGCACCTGCTTGGCGACGGCGAAAGTCCGCTGGAAGAGCCGCCCCAGCAGCGAGCCCAGGGTGCCGGCGTTTTCCGCCGTGCGCACCGACTGCTTCACCTGGCCGAGGATCTGCGGTTCGCCGAGCACCATGGAATCGAGTCCCGAGGCGACCCGGAAGGCATGGCGGACGGCCTCGGCGTCGCTATGGCAATAGAGGAGACCCTCGACTTCAACCCCGGCACGCGCGCCCGCCTGGACCAGCCAGTCCCGGGCGGCACCGGCATCGTCCGCGCGGCAGTAAACCTCGGTGCGATTGCAGGTCGACACCAGCACCGCCTCGGCCACCCCAGGGCGGGCGGCAAGCTCCGAGAGCGCGGCGGCATGGGCGTCCGGCGCAATGGCGAGCTTCTCGCGAATTTCCAGCGAGGCGCTGTGGTGATTGATGCCGAGGACGTGGAGAGGCATGGGGTCGAAAATTATAGCCGAATGCCGTACGCTTTCTTTACAAGGAAAACGAATAAAGCGCATTATGGTGTTGATTTAAAACAAACTTGCTTCCTATTTAAATGGCTGCCCTGCCCACTTCGTTCAGCGCCCTCGGGCGCGCACTCGTCCAGCAGGGCCGGCTGGTCCAGGCCGACGCGAATGCCATCCAGATCGAGGCGGTCAAGGAAGGCCTGTCGTTCGTCCAGAAGCTCGTCCAGACCAAGAAGCTGTCGGCCCGGGAAGTCTCGCAATTCGCGGCCCAGACCTTCGGCTATCCGCTGCTCGACCTGAACGCGGTCGATCTCGAGCACCTGCCGCTGAACCTGATCGACGCGAAGCTGGTCACGAACCATCGCGTGATCGCGCTCGGCAAGCGCGGCAACCGCGTGTTCGTCGCCATGTCGGATCCGTCCAACGAGCAGGTCCTGCAGGAGGTGAAGTTCGCCACCGGCCTGAACATGGAGCCGGTGGTCGTCGAGGATGACAAGCTCGAACGCGTCGTCAGGAAGCTGACCGAGTCCTCGTCCAAGGCGATCGACATCGTCACCGAAGACGTCGACCTTTCCGGGATCGAAGTCACCGACGGCGAGGCCAAGCCCGACACCCCGAGCGAGGAAATCGACGACGCCCCCGTGGTCAAGTACGTGACCAAGATCCTGCTCGACGCCATCAACGGCGGCGCCTCCGACATCCACTTCGAGCCCTACGAGAAGTTCTACCGCATCCGCTACCGCACCGACGGCATCCTCTACGACGTCGCGCAGCCGCCGCTCGCGATCAAGGACAAGCTGGTCTCGCGCATCAAGGTGGTCTCGCGCCTCGACATCTCGGAGAAGCGCATACCGCAGGACGGGCGCATGAAGCTGGTGCTGTCGAAGACCCGGGCCATCGACTTCCGGGTGTCCACCCTGCCGACGCTCTTCGGCGAGAAGATCTGCATGCGGATCCTCGATCCCTCGAGCGCCACGCTCGGGATCGACGCCCTCGGCTACGACCCCGACCAGAAGGCATTCCTGATGGAGGCCATCAGCCGGCCCTACGGCATGGTCCTGGTCACCGGGCCCACCGGCTCGGGCAAGACGGTGTCGCTCTATACGTGCCTGAACATCCTCAACAAGCCGGGCATCAACATCTCTACCGCGGAGGATCCTTGCGAGATCAACCTGCCGGGCGTGAACCAGGTCAACGTGAACGAAAAGCAGGGGCTTACTTTCGCGGTGGCCCTCAAGGCGTTCCTGCGCCAGGACCCGGACATCGTCATGGTGGGCGAGATTCGCGACCTGGAAACCGGCGAGATCTCGATCAAGGCGGCGCAGACCGGCCACATGGTGCTCTCGACGCTGCACACCAACGACGCGCCCTCCACCCTTACCCGCCTCATGAACATGGGCATCGCGCCCTTCAACATCGCCTCATCGGTCACCTTGATCACCGCCCAGCGCCTGGCGCGCAAGCTTTGCGTGTGCAAGAAACCCGTGGAAATCCCCGAGGAAGCCCTCCGCCGGGCCGGTTTCAGGGACGATGATCTGGATGGCACATGGCAGCCTTTTGGTCCGGGCGGCTGTGAGGTGTGCAAGAATACCGGCTACAAGGGCCGTGTAGGCATCTATCAGGTGATGCCCATTTCCGGCGAGATGGCGCGAATCATCATGAAAAACGGAACTGCGATAGACCTGGCCGACCAGGCGAAGCGCGAGGGGGTCAAGGATCTCCGGCAGTCCGGCCTCATCAAGGTCAGGAAAGGTCTGACGTCCCTCGAGGAGATCGAGGCCGTGACCAACGAGTAGGGAGAGACCACATGGCAGCGGTTGCGAAGAAAGCAGCGCAGGACGTCAAGCAGTACAACTTCACCTGGACCGGGAAGGACAAGTCCGGGAAGGTGATCAAGGGCGAGCTGCGCGCGGGGGGCGAGTCGATCGTCGCCGCCAACCTCAGGCGCCAGGGCATCCAGGTCCAGAGCATCAAGAAAGTCCGCCTGCGCGGCGGCAAGAAGATCACCGAGAAGGACATCACCATCTTCACGCGCCAGCTGGCGGTGATGATGAAGGCGGGCGTGCCGCTGCTGCAGGCCTTCGACATCGTCGGCCGCGGCCACTCCAACCCCTCCGTGGCCAAGCTGCTGCTCGACATCAAGACCGACGTCGAGACCGGCTCCTCCCTCGGCCAGGCGTTCCGCAAGTACCCGCGCTATTTCGATGCGCTCTTCTGCAACCTGGTGGCCGCCGGCGAGCAAGCCGGTATCCTCGACAGCCTTCTCGACCGCCTCGCGACCTACAAGGAAAAGATCCTCGCGATCAAGGGCAAGATCAAGAGCGCGCTCTTCTACCCGATCTCGATCATCGTCGTCGCCCTCGTCGTCACCGCGGTCATCATGATTTTCGTGATCCCGGTCTTCAAGGACCTGTTCAAGAGCTTCGGCGCCGACCTCCCGGGCCCCACCCTGGTGGTGATGGCGATATCCGACTGGTTCCTGGCGAGCTGGTGGTGGGTATTCCCGGGCCTGTTCGGCGGTATCTGGTTCTTCTTCTACATGTGGCGGCGCTCGACCACGATGCAGCGCATCATCGACCGCTTGATCCTGCGCGTGCCGGTGTTCGGAGACGTGATCCGCAAGGCCTCGATCGCGCGCTGGTGCCGCACGCTCTCCACCATGTTCGCCGCGGGCGTGCCGCTGGTCGAGTCGCTCGATTCGGTCGCGGGCGCGGCCGGCAACTACGTCTATTTCGACGCAACCAAGAAGATCCAGAACGACGTGTCGAGCGGCACCGGGCTCACGATCTCCATGGGCGCCACCGGCGCCTTCCCGAGCATGGTCCTGCAGATGGTGGCGATCGGCGAGGAGTCCGGCGCGCTCGACGCGATGCTCTCCAAAGTCGCCGACTTCTACGAGCAGGAGGTCGACGACGCGGTTGACTCGCTCGCCTCCCTGATGGAGCCGATGATCATGGTGGTCCTCGGCGTCCTGATCGGCGGCATTGTGGTGGCCATGTACCTGCCGATCTTCAAGATGGGCCAGGCGATCTGAGGATCGCGCGGTCGCGGGCGGGCGCGGGAAGCGATTTCCGCGCCCTTTTGTTTGGGCGCTAGAACAACCACAACCCTCCCATGGATTTTCTCCGCGCCCTCGACTCCCACCCCGCCTTTCTCTACCTGGCGGTCGCCCTGCTGGGGTTGTGCGTCGGCTCCTTCCTCAACGTGGTGATTTACCGGCTGCCGAAGATGATGGAGGCGCAGTGGCGGGCGGAATGCGCGTCCCTCGATGGCGGCGAGGCGCCAACGCCGGCCGAACCCTTCAACCTGGCGACGCCGCGCTCGCGCTGCCCCTCGTGTGCGGCACCGATCACCGCGTGGCAGAACGTGCCGGTGGTCAGCTGGCTGATGCTGCGCGGCAAGTGCGCCGCGTGCAACGCGCCGATCAGCGCCCGCTATCCCGCAGTCGAGGTCGCCGCGGGCACGCTCGCCGTGATCCTCGCCTGGCGCTTCGGCTATTCGGGCGCGCTCGCCTGGGCGCTGTTGCTCGGCTGGGCGCTGCTCGCGCTCACCGTCATCGACTTCGACACCCAACTCCTGCCCGACGACATCACGCTGCCGCTGCTCTGGGCGGGGCTCATCGCCAACACCTTCGCGACCTTCACCGACCTGCGCTCGGCGGTCTTGGGCGCGGCCGGCGGCTACCTGCTGCTTTGGACGGTCTATTGGGGATTCCGGCTGATCGCGAAGAAGGAGGGCATGGGCTACGGCGACTTCAAGCTCCTCGGTGCGCTGGGCGCTTGGCTGGGCTGGCAGGTCCTCCCCTTCGTGGTGGTGGTTTCAGCCGGCGCGGGCGCCATCATCGGCGGGCTGCTACTGTGGCGCTCGCGCCGTGGGATCGAGACGCGCATTCCGTTCGGCCCCTACCTCGCGCTGGGCGGGCTTGCAGGACTCCTCTGGGGGCGCCAGGCCGTGATCGCCTGGATCGGCCATTACCCGGCGTGAAGCCGGTCATCGGGCTCACCGGCGGTATCGGATCGGGCAAGTCCACCGTGGCAGCCCGGCTCGGAACCCTCGGGGCGACGGTGGTCGATACGGACGCAATCTCGCGCCATCTCACCGGGCCGGCGGGGGCGGCGATGGAGCGGCTGCGCGACGCCTTCGGGCCCGGCTTCATCGCGCCCGACGGATCGCTCGACCGCGACGCGATGCGGCGCCTCGCATTCGAGGATGCGACCGCGCGCGGGCGGCTGGAAGGCATCCTGCATCCCGCGATCCGCGCGGCCGCCGACGAGCGCCTCGCCCACGCGACGGGGCCCTACGCGCTGATCGTGGTGCCGCTGCTGTTCGAGACGCGCGGCTACCTGGAGCGGGTGGCCCGCACGCTGGTGGTCGATTGCCCCGAGGAGTTGCAGGTGGCGCGCACCGTGGCGCGCTCAGGCATTACCGAGTCGCAGGTGCGCCAGATCATGGCCACGCAGTGGCCTCGCTGGCGGCGCCTGCAGATGGCAGACGACGTGATCTGGAACGGCGGCGCGCCGGGCGACCTGGCGCCGCAATGCGAGCGAATCCATCGCGAGTACGCGCGCGCCGAATGGAATCCCGCGTGAAATCTGGCATTGGGCGGGGAATTGCCCCACAATCCCGCCCAACCGTCGGCGGGGTCCGGTGATCACCTACGAATATCCATTGAACGAGCGCGTCAGAACGCTCCTGCGGCTCGAGGATCTCTACGACCGCGTGCGCTTCTTCCTCGACAAGGACGCCTTCCACGACCACCACGCATGCCTCACCGCGATGTTCGAGATCCTCGAGGTGGCGAGCCGCGCCGACCTGAAGAGCGACCTGCTGCAGGAGCTCGACCGGCAGCGCACCTTCCTCGAGGCGCTGCGCCACAACCCAGCGATTTCGGAGGCCAAGCTGCCCTCTCACCACCCATGCCCACAAGTCACACCCTCGCCGATCTGCGGCTGCAGCTTGCCGGCTTGTCCCGCAGGCC
>JANNKG010000006.1:0-4709 GCA_031396185.1 Burkholderiales bacterium
CCGCCAGCGCGTCCTCGGCGTCGGCCCGGTTGTGCAAAATCCGCTCGCACAGGGCGAGCAGTTCGCCGCCGAACCGGCGTTCTGGAGCGCCCTCCCGTGCCGCACGAAGAAGAACAATCCCGCACCAACACCCACCATCAAAAGCGGGCCCACGAAGCCCGGCGCCCATCGCCAGGCCGCCGCGAGGAGGATGAAGTAGACAGCACCGACGAGCCCCCACATGACCTTCGTCATGACCGCCCCCTCCGCAGGGACATCGCCCCAAACCCGCTACAAGCGCTCCGCGACCCAGCCCTTCACCGACGCGAGCGCCTCGGGTAGCCCTTTGGGATCGGTGCCACCTGCTTGCGCCATGTCGGCACGCCCGCCCCCCTTGCCGCCAACTTGAGAGGCAACGAAATTCACCAGATCGCCCGCCTTCACGCGCGCGATGAGATCCTGGGTCACGCCCGCGATGAGGCTCACCTTCTCGCCTTCGGACGCGGCGAGCACGATGGCGCTCGACTTGAGCTTGCCCTTCAATTGGTCGAGGGTGTCGCGCAGCGTCTTCACGTCCGCGCCCTCGAGCTTGGCGGCGAGGACCATGACGCCCTTGACGTCAACCGCGGAGCCCGCAAGGTCCTGGCCCTGCGACGTGGCCATCTTCACCTTCAGGCGGGCGAGCTCCTTTTCCAGCGTGCGCGCGTTTTCGAGCGCCTGCGCGAGCTTGGCCTCCACCTCGTGGGGCTGCGCCTTGAGCGTCTCGGCTACGCGAGCAAGCCGCTCCGATTCCTGCCGCACCTGATCGAGCGCAACCGTTCCGGCGATCGCCTCCACGCGGCGGATACCCGCGGCGACGCCGCCCTCGGAGACGATGCGGAAGAGGCCGATGTCGCCAGTACGCGTGACGTGCGTCCCGCCACAAAGCTCGCGGGACGACCCGATGTCGAGCACCCTCACCTCGTCGCCGTACTTCTCCCCGAATAGCATCATCGCGCCCAGCTTCTGGGCGTCGTCGATCGGCATCACGCGCGCGTTGGTCGATTCGTTCTTCAACACTTCGGCGTTGACCAGCGCCTCTACCCGGCGGATCTCGTCGGCCGTCATCGGCGCGTTGTGGCTGAAATCGAAGCGCGTCTTGTCCTCGTCGACCAGCGAGCCCTTCTGCTGCACGTGGAAACCCAGCACTTCGCGAAGCGCCTTGTGCATGAGGTGCGTGGCAGAGTGGTGGCGCACGGTGCGCGCGCGCTTGTCGAGGTCGACCTGGGACGCCACGGTATCGCCGACCGCGAGCTCGCCGGTCTTCACCACCCCGTGATGGCCGAACGCCTCGGGCGTGATCTTCTGCGTGTCCTGGACGTCGAAGAGCGTGAGGCAGGTCCCTCCCTTGGTGAGCTCGCCGCGATCGCCGACCTGGCCGCCCGACTCGGCGTAGAACGGCGTCTTGTCGAGGACCACGATGCCCTCCTCGCCTGCCGCCAGGCGCTCGACCGGCGCGCCCTCGCGATAGAGCGCCACGACGCGCCCCTCCTCGCTCAACGTGTCGTAACCGCGGAAGCCGGTCTTGGCGCCCTTGTAGTCGAGCTGCGCGCCGGCCTTGAATCGCGACGCCGAACGCGAACGCTCCTGCTGCGCGGCCATGGCGGCGCTGAAGGCATCCATGTCGATGACGAAGCCGCGCTCGCGGCCGATGTCGGCGGTCATGTCCACCGGGAAGCCGAACGTGTCGTAGAGCTTGAAGGCGGTGTCGCCGTCGAGGCGCTTCGGGTTCTTGCCGAGCGCCGCCTCGAGGATCCCCATGCCGGTCTCAAGCGTCTCGGCACAGCGCTCCTCCTCCTGCTTGAGGGTCGCGGTGATGCGCGCCTGCTCGCGGGCGAGCTCCGGGTAGGCATCCCCCATCTCGCCCACCAGGTCCGGGACCAGCTTGAAGAAGAACGGCTTCCTCTGGCCCAGCTTGTAGCCGTGGCGCATCGCGCGCCGGGCAATGCGGCGCAGCACGTAGCCGCGCCCTTCGTTGCTGGGAATGACGCCGTCGCACACCAGGAAGGCGCAGGCGCGGATGTGGTCCGCGATCACGCGCAGGCTCGGCGATGCGAGGTCCTTCGCGTGCGTCTCGCGCGCCGCCGCCTTCACCAGCGCCGCGAAGAGGTCGATCTCGTAGTTGGAGGTAACGTGCTGCAGCACCGCCGTCAGGCGCTCGAGGCCCATGCCGGTGTCCACCGACGGCTTGGGCAGCGGGTGCATGTTGCCGGCTTCATCGCGGTTGAACTGCATGAACACGAGGTTCCAGACCTCGATGTAGCGATCCCCTTCCGCGTCGGGAGATCCCGGCGGGCCGCCAGAGACTCCAGGGCCGTGGTCGTAGAAGATCTCCGAGCACGGCCCGCACGGGCCCGTGTCCGCCATTTGCCAGAAGTTGTCGCTCTCGTACTTGCGCCCGCCAGCCTTGTCACCGATGCGGATGCATCGCTCCGCCGGCACGCCGATGTCCTTGGTCCACAGGTCGAATGCCTCGTCATCGGTCGCGTAGACGGTGGTCCACAGCTTTTCCTTCGGAAGTTTATATTCGACGGTAAGCAGCTCCCACGCGAAACGGATCGCGTCGCGCTTGAAGTAATCGCCGAAGCTGAAGTTGCCGAGCATCTCGAAGAACGTGTGATGGCGCGCGGTGTATCCCACGTTCTCGAGGTCATTGTGCTTGCCGCCGGCGCGCACGCAGCGCTGCGCGGTCACGGCGCGGAGATAAGGACGCTTTTCCACCCCGAGGAAGACGTCCTTGAACTGCACCATTCCCGCATTGGTGAACAGCAATGTCGGATCGTTGGCGGGTACGAGGGGGCTCGTCGGGACGTGCGTATGCCCCTTCGTTTCGAAGAAATGGATGAACTTCCTGCGAATCTCCTTGGTATTCATTGACCTGCAGCCGCCCTTTTGGCGCTCGCGCAAAGGCGCGAGGCAACTGCCATGATACCAAGTGCGATACCCGATCAGCCGCCCTGCATGTATCGGGCGAGCTCCGCTGTCACGACGGAGCGGTCGAGGTAGCCAAAGGTGCCGTTTTCGCGAACCTCGCGCGCCGCTTCGATCAGCCCGCTCATTGCCGCGCGGTGCAGCGACGTGGCGAGGCTGATGCGCCGTACCCCCGCGCGCTCGAGCTCGGCAACGCTGAACGACTTGCCGCGAATACCCACCATGAAGTTCACTGGCTTCGAGAGCGCCGAGCAGACCGCCTTCACCCCCGCGAGGTCGGGGAGCGCCGGAGCGAACAGCACATCGGCGCCGGCCTTCTCGAAGGCTTGCAGGCGCCGAATGGTGTCGTCCAGGTCGGGATTGCCTCGCAGGAAGTTTTCCGCGCGAGCCGTCAGCACGAAGGGGAAGTCGAGCGCTCGCGCCGCTTGCACCGCCGCCGCGATGCGCTCGGTGGCGTGCTCGAGGGTGTAGAGCGGCTTGTCCGGGTTGCCGCTCGCATCCTCGATGGAGCCGCCCACCAGCCCGGCAAGTGCTGCGAGGCGGATCGTCTCGGCGGCGTCTTCAGGCGCGTCGCCAAAACCCCGCTCGAGGTCGGCGGACACCGGGAGGTCGGTCGCATCGACGATCGCGCGCGCATGCTCCAGCGCCTTGTCGCGCGTGACGTTGCCATCGCGGCGCCCGAAGGTGTTGGCCATCGCGCCGCTCGAGGTCGCGAGCGCCGCGAATCCGAGACCCGCCAGGATGCGGGCAGAGCCCGCGTCCCAAGGGTTGGCAATCACGAAGGCACCGGTCGCCTGGTGAAGGGCGCGGAACTTCAGCGCCTTGTCGTGCTGGCTGACGGTCATTTCACGCTCCGCAGGAATTGGAATACCTCTTCAAGCGCGAAGCCGCGCCCCTGCAGGAAACGCACCTGCCGGGCTCGCTCCCGGTCGTCGGCGGGCGGTGAGCCGAAATGGCTCGCCCAGATCGACTGCAGGTGGGAGGCGCCATCCGCACCCGCGGCCTTGAAGCCGGCGGCGATGGTTTCGTCGTCGACGCCGCGCTCGCGCAGCTGGTGCTTGAGCTTGAGCGGGCCGTAGCGGCGCGCCTTGGCACGAATCGACTGCTCGGCGAAGCGCGCATCGGACAACCATCCGCTCCTGGCGAGCTCGTCCAGCAGGACTTCGAGGTCATCGCCCGGCACTACCTTCGGGCCCAGCTTTCGGCGCAGTTCCGCGCGCGAGTGCTCTCGTCGCGCAAGAAAACGCATGGCCCGGGCACGCAGGGACGGCTCCTGCTTGGCCGCGATGAATGCCCAGGCCATGCGATATGGCTACGACGAAGAAATCAGTCCGCTTCCGCTGCCTCGGCCGCCTGCGGCATGCCGCCGGCGACGCCGACCACCTCGCGGATCTTCGCTTCGATCTCGTGCGCGGTGTCGGGGTTTTCCTTGAGGAACTCGCGGGCGTTGTCCTTGCCCTGGCCGATCTTCTCGCCCTTGTAGGCGTACCAGGCGCCGGACTTCTCCACGATGCGGTGGATGACCCCCAGCTCGATGATCTCGCCCTCGCGCGAGATGCCCTCGTTGTAGAGGATGTCGAAGTCGGCGGTCTTGAACGGGGGCGCGACCTTGTTCTTCACGACTTTCACGCGCGTCTCGTTGCCGATCACCTCCTCGCCCTTCTTGATCGAGCCGATGCGGCGGATGTCGATGCGCACCGAGGCGTAGAACTTGAGCGCGTTGCCGCCGGTGGTGGTCTCGGGGTTGCCGAACATCACGC
>JANNKG010000033.1:0-3972 GCA_031396185.1 Burkholderiales bacterium
GTGGCTCGCCCTCATCGCCGCACTCGTCGGCGGAGCGACCGTCGCGGCCGCCTGGCTGGTGAATCCGATGGCCGCGCTCGACACCTGCGCCGGCGCCGTCGTCTCTGGCGTCGTGTACACCGTGTGGCTCACGCGCCGCACCGCGATGACCATCGTCGTGGGCGGGCTCGCCGGAAGCTTCGCGGTGCTGGCGGGCGCCGCGGCGATCGCACCCGAGGCGGCGTTGGCGCCCCTGCCGCTCGCCTTCGCGTGGATCCTCTTCCTCTGGACGCCACCCCACTTCTGGAGCCTCGCGATCGTCTGTCACGACGATTACGAGCGTGCGGGCGTACCGATGCTGCCGGTGGTCGCTGGCGATGCACGGGCGGCCCAGGTGATCCTCGCAAGCACCGTGCTACTCGTCGCCGCGTCGCTGGTGCCGCTCGCGCTCGGCATGGGAGCCATCTACGCGGTCGGCGCGCTGTCGGGCGGGGCGCTATTCCTTCGCGGCGCGTGGCGGCTCGCGCGCTCGCCCTCAAAGGCCACGGCCCGCGCGAGCTTCCGCGCCTCCCTCGTCCAACTGACCCTGCTGCTGGCGGCCGCGATTGCCGACCGGGCGATGTGAGGATTGCCCCTCTCCTCACGCTGACGGTCGCGCTTTCCGCGGCGGGCGCGCCCCTGGATGCGGACCGCGCCCTGGCGGGGAGCCGCGCGGCGATCGGGGCAGAGCCGGGCGCCTATGTTTTCACGGACACGGCCGGCAAGCGCGTGAGCCTCGCCAGCTACCGCGGACGCCCCCTGGTGGTGAGCTTCGTCTATACCGCGTGCTCGCAGGTGTGTCCCACCACCACGAGATTCCTCGGCAAGGCAGTGCGCGCGGCGCGCGCGGTCGTGGGCGACGACGCGTTCAACGTCGTCTCCATCGGCTTCAACATCCCGTCGGATAACCCGATGACGATGCGGCTCTTCGCCAGGCAGTACGGCATCGACGATCCTCGCTGGGCGTTCCTCACGCCCGATGCCGGCGTGCCCGAGAGCCTGGCGCGCGACTTCGGCTTCGCCTACGAGGCGCAATCCGGCGGCTACGAGCACCTGATGCAGGTGACGATCCTCGACGCAAGCGGGCGCGTGTACGCCCAGGTGTACGGCGAATCCTTCCAGCTTCCGATGCTGATCCAGCCGCTACGAAGCCTCGCGCTCGGCGAGCCAGTCCCGGCGATCACCTTCTCGGCGATCGTGGACCGCGCGCGGCTGCTGTGCACGGTGTACGACCCGCTCAGCGGCAAGTACCGCCTCGACTACGCGCTCTTCATCGAGCTCGGGGTCGGCATCCTCGTGCTCGGCGCGACCCTGGGCTTCCTGCTGCGCGAGCACCGGCGCGCGCGACGCGCGTGCTGACCCTGCCACGGTCGCTCGCCCAGGGCGCGTTCCTGAAGGTCGAAGCGCTCTTCAACCGCGCGCTCGGCGAGCGGCACAATCCCTTCTACTACCTCGGGGCGATCGCCTACTTCCAGCTCTGGATCGTGGTCGTGAGCGGGATCTACCTCTACGTCTTCTTCGAAACGAGCGTGAGCGGCGCGTACACAAGCGTCGAGGCCCTCACGCATACGCAGCCCTGGGCGGGCGGGATCCTGCGTTCGCTGCACCGCTACGCCTCCGACGGGATGGTGCTCGCGATGGGGCTTCACCTCGCGCGCCACTTCGCCTTCGGCCGCCACCGCGGCTTCCGCTGGTTCTCGTGGGTGAGCGGCGTGGGCCTGCTGTGGCTGGTATACGCCTCCGGCATCAACGGCTACATGCTGCCGTGGGACGAGCTCGCGCAATTCGTGGTGGTCGCAAGCACCGAGTGGCTCGACGCGCTGCCCATCTTCAACGGCATGCTCGCCCGCAACTTCCTCTACACGGCGAGCGTCAGCGACCGGCTGTTTTCGCTCCTCTCCTTCCTGCACATCGGCCTGCCGCTGGGCGTTCTGGCGCTCCTCTGGATCCACACCCAGCGCGTGCCCAAGGCGCGCACGCAGCCGCCGTGGCCGATCGCCACGGGACTGCTCGTCTCCCTCGTGGCACTCGCGATCGCGAAGCCGGCCCTGAGCCACGCCGTCGCCGATCTCGCCACCGTGCCGCAAACGCTGTCCCTCGACTGGTTTTACCTCTTCGTGCTGCCGCTGGTCTATGAATGGGGGGCCGGCCCTACCTGGGCGCTGGTGGTGGGGGCGACCGCGTTGCTGCTGGCGCTGCCATGGATCGGACCACGGCGAAGAGCCGCGGAGTTCGCAGTGTCGGTACATCCCGACGAGCGCATCGTGACCGCACGCCGCGGCGAGACGATCCTCGAGGCGGGGCTGCGCGAGGGGCTGCCGATGCCGTTCGAATGCCGCAACGGCGGGTGCGGCAAGTGCAAGGGCCGCGTGCTCGCGGGCGAGGTCGAGTTGGGGCCGTACCAGGAGAGCGCGCTCACCGAGGCCGAGCGCGTCGCGGGCGATGTGCTCTTCTGCGTGGCCGAGCCGCGTGGCGACCTCGAGATCGAATACCGGCCCGCGGCGGGCGCGCTCCCCGCTGAAGTGCGTCGCTACGCGGCGCGGGTCGTGGCGATGGAGCGCCTCGCGCCCGAGGTGATGAAGCTCCTGCTGCACGTCGACGAGGGCGGAAAGCTGCGCTGGCACGCGGGCCAGTACATCAATGTGCTGCTCGATGACGGGCAGAAGCGCAGTTTCTCCTTCGCGACCCGGCCCGGCGCGGCCGAGGCGGTGGAGCTGCACATCCGCCACATCCCCGGCGGGCGCTTCACGACGCAGGTCTTCGCGGCGATGAAGGTGGGCGACCGCATTCGCTTCGAAGGGCCGCTCGGCGCTTTCCACCTGCGCGAGGCGGGCGACAAGCCGATCCTCTTTGTCGCCGGATCCACCGGCTTCGCCCCGGTTAAGAGCATGCTCGAGCATGCGTTCGCCACGGGAATGAAGCGGCGCATGGCGCTGTACTGGGGCGTGCGCAGCCGCGCCGACCTCTACGCCGCGGAGCTCCCCGAGCGCTGGGCGCGGGAGCATCCCAACTTTACCTTCGTCCCGGTGCTCGCCGAGCCGCGGCCGGAGGACGCCTGGCAGGGCCGCACCGGCCTCGTGCACCAGGCGATCCTCGCCGACTATCCCGACCTGTCCACGCACCAACTCTACGCGTGCGGCTCGGCGGAAATGGTGGCGGCGGTGGCGCCGGCCTTCTCCGCCCATGGCCTCTCGCCCGACGACTGCTTCTCCGACGCCTTCCACCTCGCGCCGCAGTTGCGCGGGCCCCAAGCCGAAGTCGTGCGCCTCGGGGGGCGCCCGTGAACTGGATCTCGATCCTGCTGCAGGTCCCCGCGTACGCGGCGTTCGCTGCGTTCGTGGGCTATTTCTCCTCGTCGCCGCCGTACCGGCATCTCGCGCCCGATCGGGCGGTGGTGAAGCTTTCCTTCAGCCACGCGGGCGAGCGCACGGCCGAATGCCGCACGCGCTCGGCCGAGGAGCTCGCGAAGCTCGCGCCCAACATGCGCGCACAGCAGGATTGCCCGCGCGAAAGGAGCGACGTGAAAGTCGAGGTGGAGATGGACGGCGAGGTGATCTACCGCATCACCCAGCGCCCTTCGGGATTGCGCCGCGACCTGCCTTCGACGGTTTACCGCCGCTTCGAGGTGCCGGCGGGGCGCCACACGTTCCGCGCGCGTCTCGCGGACACCGCGAGCGGGGAATTCCGCCACCACGGCGAGGCGAGCATCGAGGTCGCGCCGGGACGCGTCCTGGTGATCGATTTCGTGGCCTCCCGAGGCGGGTTTGTTTTCCGGAGCTGATCAATGAAGGACATCGAGGTGCCCCATGCATGACCTGCCCATTGCCCCTGCCCGCGCGGGCGCCCACGCCGCCTGGAGCACGCTCTTCGCCGCCTCCCGCTATGACCTGGCAATGCCGACGGATGCGCGCCGCTCGCTGGCGCTCTCCTGGCTGGTGCTCGGTATCGTGGCGC
>JANNKG010000039.1:0-5643 GCA_031396185.1 Burkholderiales bacterium
GGAGTAGTCGGCGATGATCGTGGCATCGCCGCGCGCCTGCGCGAGCCGTGGACCGGTCTGCCACTTGAGGCGGTCCATGCGAAGGCGCCGCTCGCGCGTGGCGCGGAAGAAATCCGAATACGTGGCTCGAGTCTGGTAGCCCTTCCAGAACCCCATCTCGTCGGCATCGAAAAGCCCCACCAGGCCTTGCGAATCCCCTGCCTCGTAGAAGCTGACCAGGCGGGCCACGAGCATCTCGACATGCTCGGGGGTGGGCTCCGGCACGGTGACCGTGCGAGGAGCCGGGGGCGATGCCGCGGGCGCAACGACGGCCTGGGCGAGCCTGAGGGTCGGGGAGGCAACCTCACGCGGCAGCGGGCTCTGCACCGGAACCCGTGCCGGCCCCGACACTGCCACTTCAGCCGGCCGCGACGCCTCCCGGTCGGGCGCATCCGAGCTCACTAGGAGCGGCGTCCTGATCGACACGGATGCCAGTCGGTGGGGCTGCTTCGAAGCAGGGAAGAGCTCGATCGGATCAAACGCCGCGACCGGCGTAAAAGCCAGGAAGCTTGGCAACGCGGCATCGGGGAGAGCATCGCGCACCCACTTCGCGGAAGCCCGCAGCGGGGATGCGCGCTCCAGGAGCGTGTAGTGACCGGGGACGTCGCCCAGCCACCATGACTGGACCACGAAGAGCGCGGCCACGACCGCACTCACGACCACGAAGGACTGCACCAGCCCCCTGCGGCGCGGTGCCGACCCGGACCTCACGACCGACGGAGCAATGCGTTCGAACCCGCCTGCGAAGTGGGCCGCGCGGATCCCGTCGTCGTAGAGATGGCGCTGGTCATCATCGGAAAGCATTGCGTAGGCATCGTTCACCCGCTGCGCGCAGTCCGCGGGCCACGCTTGCGCCAGCGCCTCGGGTCGATCGGGATGGAGCAGCGCCATCAGCAACCGGTAGTTTTCCTTGATGGCATCGCGCTGCGCTTCGCGCCCGAGGCACAGCACCTGGTACGGCGTCGCGCGTTCCCACAGGCAGACCTGGCGCACGAATGCGCGCGCCGCCTCGCTCAACTCTTCAAGGTCGTGGTGCGAAAGGTCGCGATGCCACCCGCGCGAGAAGCGCCCCAGGGCAAACTTGAGCACCACGTGCCCCTCGGGAAGTCGCTCGTCGCCGTGGATGTAGTGCGGCCGGAACCGCGCCGGCTCGCGAAAGAACGCGAGCAGCTGCGATGCGACCGACGCGGCACCGGATCCGGGAGCGTCGGTCATCGCTCAGGCCTTGGCGGTTGTCTTCGCTTCCAGCGCGGGATTCGCGTACTGGTAATAGTACGAATTCTGGTCGTGGTAAGAGTCGATCTTCGTGAGGATCACGCCGATCGGATGCACGCCGGCCTGCTGCAGGCGCCGGAGCGCCGCCTTGGCGTGGCCCTTGCGGGTCTTGCCCGACTCGACCACGAACACCGAGTTCTCGACCTGGTTGCACAGCACGATCGCATCGGCGATGCCGATCACCGGCGGGGCGTCTACGATCACGTGTGCGAAGTGCTCCTCGCATTGCGACAGCAGCGTGAGGAATTTCATGCTCGAGAGCAACTCGACGGGGTTCGGCGGAAGGGGTCCTGTGGTCATCACGAAGAGGTTCGGGATCGAGGTGGGGTGAGCGACTTCGAGGGCGCCCAAGTTGCCCGACAAGTAGTTTGAAAGCCCGCGCGCGTTCTCCATGCCCAGCTTCTTGTGCAGGACGGGGTTGCGCAAGTCGGCGTCGATGATGAGCACCGGCTTGCCCATTTGCGCGAAGTTGATGGCCAGCGCAAGAGCGGTCGTGCTCTTACCTTCGTCCTTGGCCGTGCTGGTGACTACAAGTCTCCGAGGCGCCCCGGTGGGTGTCGAGAACTGCAGCGCAGTTCGCACCGAGCGATACGCTTCCGAGAATGGAGAGGCGGGATCGGTATGGGAGCTCAGCGCCAGGGGCGAGGCGCGGCCGGACTCTACGCCCTTCAGCTTGGGAATGGCGCCCAACACGGCCGCTCCCGTCTCGCGCTCGACGTCCTCCACGAAGCGGATCGAGTCGTCGAGGTGCTCGAGAAGCCATGCGACCATCAGGCCGACCAGCAGGCCGATCATCAGGCCCATCGAGAGGTTCTTGCTCAGGTTCGGCTTGAACGGCGCCAGCGGCACCTGCGCCTTGTCGACCACGGAGATGTTGTTGAGGCCGACCCCGCCCGCGACTCCCACTTCCTTGAGCCGCGAAAGCAGGCCGTCATAGAGCGAGCGATTGGTGTCGACCTCGCGCTTGGCGATGCTGTAGCGGATGTTGCGACCCTGGAGGTCGAGCATCTCCACCTTGGTCTTCGCGAGCTTGTCCTTCAGCTGCGTTTCCAGCGACTTCGCCGCGCGGAAGTTGGAGCGCGCCGACTTGCGGATCTCGTCGAGCTCCGCATTGACCTGCTTATCGACCTCGGCGATCTGCCCCTCCAGCTGCAGCATCTTGGGAAACGCCGGCTTGTAGACCTTGAGGCCGTCCTGGTATTCGGCCTGCAGCTTCGCCTTGCTTTGCTTGAGCGCCTGGAAGGCCTGGAAGTTGCGGTTTTCCTGGAGCATCGCGAGCGATTCGGGATTCTCCTGCGCCTGCACCATGACCGATTCGGCCCGGATGCGGTCCTGCTCCGCCTTGGAGGCGGCGGAGTTGAACTCCTGCAGGTTCTGGCTGAAGATGTTCTGCTTCTCGTCGATGTTGAAGATCGCGAGCTCGCGCGAAAAGCGCACCAGCTCACGCTCGGAGTCCTCGAGCTTCGCCTTGGTCTGCAGCAGCTTTTCCTCGAGGAATGTCTTCGCGTACGCGGAGGATTCGAAGCGCCGCTCGAGGTTGATGTTGATGAACGCCTGGGCGACGGTGTTGACCGCCTTCGCCGCGAAGAACGGGTCGGTGCTGTCGAAGTGCAGTCGCACCAGGCGCGAACGGCGTACCGGCTCCACGGTAAGCGAGCCCTGGATGGCGCCAACGATCGCGTGGTCCTGCATGGTGGCCTGGTCGACCTGTACCGGCTCGGGAATTCCGCGGATGCGATTGAAGAAATTCCGGATCAGGTGTCCCGCCGACTCGTCCGTAGCCTTCACCGGCTCGGCATCCAGCGCGGATCGATTCTTGCGCAAGCCGATATCCTCGGCGGCGCGTTCTGCGAGCGCGCGGCTCTTCAGGAGCTCGTAGTTGGTGTAGTAGAAATCGCCGCTGTCGTAGTCATAGGTTTCGACCGGCGTGATGTCCTTGTAATTGGTGACCTGGGCGGTGTTCTTGTCGATCTGGATGGTGGTCGAGGCGCGATACACCGGCGCGGCGAGGTAGGTCAGCACCACCGAGAACAGTGCCGAGATGGCGAAGATCGCGAGGATCGTCCATTTGCGCTTGAGGAATACGCGCAGCAGGTCGCGCAGGTGCAGTGTTTGGTCGAGCTGGTCGGCGGAAGAAAGTGCCGCGGTCATGTCCGACGACAGCGCGGAGCGGCGTGGCAGCGCGAGCGAGGTGCCGCGCCCTTCGTGGTTGTCTCTCATCGGAAGGGATTGATGGTGTTGATGATGTCGCCGAAGATGGAATCCTTTAGCACGGTGCGCGCCTTCGAGCGCTTCACCACGATCAGGTCGTCGTTGAGCACTGGGGGATCCTCGAGCTCACCCGAGCGGATGCGATCCACGTCGTACATCAGCGTTTCTTTCTTGCCGTCGTTGTCACCCCGAAACAGCATGACCTCGGTCATGTCGCTCAGGCTCGCCTGCCCGCCGGCGACCGCGAGCGACTGAAGCAGCGTGGTGGGCCCGCGCAGGGGATATACGCCGGGCTTGTTCACCGCGCCTTCAATGGTCACGCGTTGGCTGGTGTATTCCCGGATGAACAGGCTCACCTGCGGGTTCTGCAAGAAGTTTTCCGCAAGCCGCGCGACGACGAGCGATTCGGCCTGCTGGGACGTGAGCCCGGCTACCTCGAGGTTGCCGACGAGGGGCAGCGAGATCAGGCCGCGCGAGTTCACCCGCACGGTGCGCGTGAGCTGGTCCACGCCGAACACCTGGATCTCGATCAGGTCCTCGGGACCGATGCGGTAATCCTTGGTCGCCACCTTGATCGGCCCTGCTGACATGGGGCGAGGGGCCACCGACGCAATCGTCGGCCCCTCCGCGCGCCTTGCAGGACTCAGCTCATCGGACAGCTTCAAAGTCGGTTTGGCGGCCTCTTGGGCGTAAACCGGGATCGCGAAGATCGTGCAGGCGACCCATACCAGGCTCGCGGCAACCCGCGGGCGAGGAAGCTGACCGAGTTTGGGACAGGAATATGGCGTCATGGGCGGCAGCGACAGGGCTGGATACCTAATAAAGGAAGCGACAAACATAATTGTCGGTCCAATCATGCATCGTTTACAATGTTTTTTCGCACAAATCCGCGAAAAATGAAGGGGTTGGGCCGGCTTTTCCCCAAAATCGGGTGACACCTGTAACGCCCCTGCTTGAAAGCCGAAAATGGAGGCCGCGATGTCAAGTGTCCCTAACGGCCAGATTCGCCGACCCGACGATGTCCTCATAGCGTCGGCCGTCCTGAATCGTACTTTGGCCTCGTCGAAGTCGACCCGAACTGATTCTTGGCAGGATGCGCTGACCCGCGTCGGCTAACTCTCGGCCCGCTACAGCCGCTGATCCATGCGCGATACCTTCCGACTCCTGGCTTCCAAGTTTCCCAACGCGATCTTGCATGCTCGTTTCCTGCCGCGCGCGTTGCGGTTGGTTCGGGACGCCACCGGAACGTCCAGTGCGATCTGGCTCGCATTGCTCTGCATACAAGGGCTGGTGCCCGCCGCCGCGGTTTATCTCTCTCGCCCGCTGATCGACAACCTCGGCGCCGCCGTCGGATCGGGAGGGAACTGGGAGCGCATGGCACCCGCTTTGCTCATCGCAGCGGCCATTGCTGCCTTGCTCCTCGTGGGCGAGCTGTTGCGCAGCGCCGCCGAATGGGTGCGAAAGGGTCTCGCGGCGCGGCTCGAAGATCACGTGAGCGCGCTGATCCACGAGAAGTCCACAACCGTCGAGTTGGCCTTTTACGATACGCCGGAGTTTCACGACGACTTGCATCGCGCGCGAGATGAGGCGCGTTATAGACCCGTCGCGCTCCTCCAGAACGCCGGCAGCCTGATCCAGAACGGCGTCACGCTCGTCGGCATGGTCGGATTGCTCGCGCCTTATGGCGTGTGGATCGCGGCGGCGCTGCTCGCCAGCGCCATTCCGGCGCTTCTCGTGGTTCTGCGTTTCGCGGCGCTCGAGCATGAGTTTCGCCAGCGCACCACCGTGGACGAGCGGCGCTCCTGGTATTTCGACTGGGTCATGACTGCCGGCGAAGCGGCAGCCGAGCTACGACTCTTCGGATTGGGCGCGCGGTTCCAGGCGGCCTACAACCAGCTGCGCAGCCGCCTGAGGACTGAGCGCTTGCAGCTCGCACGCACGCAGCTCGGCGCGGAGGCGCTTGCGGGCCTCGCCGTTCTGGGCATTGCGGCCACTTGCATCGCCTGGGTGGGCTGGCGAGCGGTCCTTGGCGAGATGACCCTCGGCGACGTGGCGTTGTTCTATTTTTCGTTCAGCCAGGGACAGCGCCTGATGCGATCGCTGCTCTCGGATGTCGGG
>JANNKG010000084.1:0-4052 GCA_031396185.1 Burkholderiales bacterium
GCCGCCGGGGACGGCCGTCGTATCCCAAGGGTTCCTCACCGGCCCGAAGAACGAGTTCTCGTTCGACGAGCCCATCGCGAACTCGTCCATGTTGGTCTTGCCGAGGATCACCGCGCCCGCGCCGTTGAATTGCTCGATCACGTGCGCATCGTAGGGAGCGACGAAGTTCTCGAGGATCTTCGAGCCGCAAGTGGTGCGCCAGCCTTTCGCGCAGAACAGGTCCTTGTGCGCGATCGGAATCCCGGTGAGCGGCGCCCCCTCACCGCGGGCAATGCGGGCATCGGCTGCGGCGGCCTGCGCGAGGCTCTTGTCGCGATCGACGGTGATGAACGCGTTCAGCGCCGCGCCGGGGCCGGCGATCCGGTCAAGATAGTGGCGGGTGAGCTCGACGCTCGAGACCTTCTTCGAGGCAAGGCGCCCGCTCAACTCCTTCAGCGTCGCGCGATGCACGCTAGTCGATCACCTTGGGCACGAGGTAGAGGCCGTCCTCGACCTGCGGCGCGAACTCCTGGAAAGTCGCGCGCTGCCCGGTATCGCTCACGGCATCGTCTCGCAGGCGTTGCATGACCTCCTGCGGATGGGACATCGGCTCGACGCCGGTGGTATCCACGGCCGCCATCCGGTCGACCATCGCGAGGATGTCGGTCAGTTCCTGCTGAAGCGCGCGCGACTCTTCACCGGACAACTCCAGGCGGGCCAGGTCGGCGAGGCGTGAAATCTGATCGAGGGAAAGCATGCAAAAGTGCCGCTAAGGCCTTAATTCGTCGTGATTTTGGGCTATTATATTGCACCGCCACAGACGGGGGTTGCGAGCAGACGCAAACCCTATACGAATCAAGATGTTCTCCTTTGTTTCGAAGTACTTCAGTACCGATCTCGCGATCGACCTCGGCACGGCCAACACCCTGATCTACGTCCGCGGCAAGGGCATCGTCCTGGACGAGCCCTCGGTGGTCGCGATCCGCCAGGAAGGCGGGCCCAACGGCAAGAAGACCATCCAGGCCGTCGGGCTCGCGGCCAAGCAGATGCTCGGCCGCACGCCGGGAAACATCACCGCCATCCGTCCGATGAAGGACGGGGTGATCGCGGACTTCACGATCACCGAGCAGATGCTCAAGTACTTCATCAAGAAGATTCACGACAACCAGTGGTTCCGGCCGAGCCCGCGCATCGTGATCTGCGTGCCCTACGGCTCGACCCAGGTCGAGCGGCGCGCGATTCGCGAAAGCGCGGTCGGCGCGGGCGCCTCCCAGGTATTCCTCATCGAAGAACCTATGGCGGCCGCCATTGGTGCGGACCTGCCGATCGCGGAGGCCACGGGTTCGATGGTGGTGGACATCGGCGGCGGCACCACGGAAGTTGGCGTGATCTCGCTGGGTGGCATCGTCTACTCCGCGTCGGTTCGCGTGGGCGGCGACAAATTCGACGAAGCGATCATCAACTACCTCCGCCGCAACTACGGCATGCTCATCGGCGAGGCTACCGCCGAGCAGATCAAGAAGCAGATCGGATCGGCGTTCCCCGGGAGCGAGGTCCGCGAGATGGAAGTGAAGGGCCGTAACCTCGCCGAGGGCATCCCGCGCTCCTTCACCATCTCGTCGAACGAAATCCTCGAGGCGCTCACCGAACCGCTCAATTCGATCGTGTCGGCGGTGAAAAGCGCCCTGGAGCAGACTCCGCCTGAACTCGGCGCCGACATCGCCGAGAAAGGCATGGTCCTCACCGGGGGCGGCGCGCTCCTCCGGGAGCTCGACCGGCTCCTCATGGAAGAGACGGGGCTGCCGGTCATCGTGGCAGACGACCCGCTCACTTGCGTGGTCCGGGGCTCAGGACGAGCGCTGGAGGAGATGGATAAGCTTGGGACGGTCTTCACCAACGATTGAGCGGGGTGGGGTTTTCTTCGAGTCTGGCTCTCAGGCCATGACATGATTCGCGAGTCCCCGTCATTCTTCCACCGCGGGCCATCGCCGCTCGCGCGCCTCACGTTCTTCACCATCGGCGCGATCGCCGTGATGATCGCCGACCACCGCTTCCATGCGCTCGAGACCGTCCGGCTCTCGCTGTCGGTCCTCGCGCACCCCGTCCAGCAGTTCGCCGCCGTTCCCTCGCAGGCCCTCGGGCGTATCGCCGACTATTTCGCGAGCCAGGAGCGGCTGCTGCGCGAGAACCAGGAACTCAAGACCCGGGTGCTCGAGCAGTCGGCGGCCGCGCAGGAGGCGCGCCTGCTGCGCGCCGAGCAGGAGCACCTGCTGTCCATGGCGCCCGGCAAGAGCCGCTATACCGAGGGCGGCTTGCTGGCCGAAGTCCTCTATTCCGCCCGCAACCCGTTCACCCGAAAGGTGGTGGTCGACAAGGGCCTCACCCACAGCGTGGCGCCGGGAATGCCGGTCATCGACGGTCAGGGTGTCGTGGGCCAGGTCACAAACGTAGGCACCTTCACCAGCGAGGTCACGCTGGTGACCGAAAAGGACCAGTCGGTGCCGGTGATGCTGGTGCGCAACGGGCTTCGCGCCATCGCCGTCGGTTCCGGCAAGGACGGCTCGATCGACGTGCCTTTCATGCCGGTGTCGGCCGACATCCAGAATGGCGACATCTTCGTGACTTCCGGGATCGATGCCACCTATCCGCCGGGCCTGCTGGTGGCGCAAGTCACGAGCGTCGAGAAGAACGCCGCCTACGTGTTCGCCAAGATCGTGGCAAAGCCCGCTGCCGGCGTGGAAAGCCACCGTTACGTGATGGTGCTGCCGATCCCGGCGATGGGGGCGGCGCGGCCGGAGCCGAAGGCCGACGGCACCAAGCCGGGCAAGCATCGCGCGAGCGCGCGGAGGCGTGATGCGCCCCGCTGACCTGACCCCGGTCGCGCGCAACGTGATGCAACTGCCCGCCAGCGTGGCGCTGGTGTTCTTCTCACTCGCCGGCGCTTACGTGCTGTCGGTGTTGCCCTGGTCGGGCGCGGGACTCCTCGCCCGCCCCGACTTCGTCCTCATCGTGCTTCTCTTCTGGGCCGTCCACGAGCCCCGCGCCATCGGCCAGGGGGTGGCGTTCACGCTCGGCATGCTGATGGATGTCAGCGACTCGATGCTCCTTGGCCAGCATGCGCTCGCGTATGTGATCGCCACGTTCGGTGCGCAGGTGCTGCGCGTTCGCATCCTCTCCTTCCACTTGCCGGAGCAGACGCTGCACGTGCTGGGCCTCACCATCGTCGCCGCGGCCGTCTTGTTCGCGCTGAATCTCCTGCTGGGCGCCGACTTCCCCGGGATTGCGTTCCTCGTCTCCCCGGTGCTCACCGCGCTTTGCTGGGCGCCGGTCAACTGGCTCCTCTATTCGACCGCGGTGCGACGGCGCCAGGGAGGGGCGGGATGATCGTCGGCCAGACGTTGCGCGACCAGCAACGCGAGCTCACCGTCTTCAGGAGCCGTCTGATGCTGGCGGGCCTGGGAATCGTGGTGGGCTTCGGCGTCCTGCTCGGGCGCCTCACCTGGCTACAGGTGGCACAGCGCGAACACTTCCACACGCTCGCCGAGGCGAACCGCATCTCGGTGGTGCCGGTGGTGCCCAACCGCGGCCTGATCCTCGACCGCAACGGCGTGGTGCTCGCCGCGAACTATTCGGCCTACACGCTCGAGATCACCCCGTCGAAGGTTCCCAACGTCGAGCACGCGATCGACGAGCTCGCGGCCGTGATCGACGTGACCCCGCGAGACCGGCGGCGGTTCAAGAAGCTGCAGGAGGAAAGCAAGAACTTCGAGAGCCTGCCGATTCGCACGCGCCTGACCGAGGAGGAGGTGGCGCGCTTCGCGGTGAACCGCTACCGCTTCCCGGGCTTCGAAATCAAGGCGCGCCTCTTCCGGTCCTATCCCCAGGGCGAAATCGCCTCCCACGCCATCGGCTACATCGGCCGCATCAACGAGGCCGACGTGAAGCGCATCGAGACCGCGAACCTCACCACCAACTACAAGGGCACGGACCACATCGGCAAGCTCGGCATCGAGGGCGCGTACGAGCGCGAGCTGCACGGGGTCACGGGCTCGGAGCGCGTGGAGATCGACGCC
>JANNKG010000089.1:0-8386 GCA_031396185.1 Burkholderiales bacterium
ATCGAGATGAATACCCGCGTGCAGGTGGAGCACCCGGTGACCGAGCTCATCACCGGCGTGGACATCGTGCAGGAGCAGATCCGGGTTGCCGCGGGCATGAAGCTGCGCTACCGGCAGAAGGACATCGTGAAGAAGGGCCACGCGATCGAGTGCCGCATCAACGCGGAGAACGCGTACACGTTCGTGCCCTCGCCCGGGCGCATCACCCAGTACCACGTGGCCGGCGGCCCCGGCATCCGCTACGACTCGCACGTCTACGCCAACTATTACGTGCCGCCCTACTACGACTCGCTCATCGGCAAGCTGTTCGCCTACGGCGACACCCGCGAGCAGGCGATCGCCCGCATGCGGGTGGCGCTTTCCGAAATGGTGATCGAGGGAATCCAGACCAACATCCCGCTGCACCAGGAGCTCATGAACGACGCCGCCTTCATCCGCGGCGGCGTGAGCATCCACTATCTCGAAGAGAAGATGGCCGCGCTCAAGTCGATCCAGGCAGAGTCCTAAAGGAGCGTACCGGTGGCCTGGCAACGCCTCGAGGTGGTGGTGGACGGGCGCCACGCCGAAGCGCTCGGCGAGTCCCTCGAGGAGGAGGGCGCGCTCGCCACCGAAATCACCGACGCCGACGCAGGCACCGAGCGCGAGCAAGCGGTGTTTGGCGAGCCCGGGGCGGAAGGCACGCCCTGGCCCCGCGCGCGGGTGAGCGCACTCTTCCCGGTGGACTGCGATCCGGCGGCAGTGCTCGACGCGGCGCTGCTCGCCTGCGGCGTGGCACTCCTCGGCAAGGCGGCGATCGCGCGCATCGAGGATACCGACTGGGTCGCGCTCACGCAGCGCCAGTTCAAGCCGATCCAGGTTGGCGAGCGCCTCTGGATCGTGCCGACCTGGCACACCCCGCCCGATCCCGGTGCCGTCAATGTCGTCCTCGATCCGGGCGCAGCCTTCGGGACCGGCAGCCATCCGACGACGCGACTCTGCCTGGCGTGGCTCGAGCGCCACGTGCGCGCGGGCGACAAGCTGCTCGACTACGGATGCGGCTCGGGCATCCTCGCCATCGCCGCGCTCAAGCTCGGCGCACAGCGCGCCGCGGGCGTCGATGTCGATCCGATCGCACTGGAGACGGCGCGCTACAATTCCGAGAGCAACGGCGTGTGCCTCGAGACCCTCGATGCGAACGCTGCGCCGCCGTTCGCGGCAGACATCACGGTCGCCAACATCCTCGCCAATCCCCTGCGCATGCTCGCGCCGCTCATCGCCTCCCATACCCGCGCCGGTGGAACCATCGTCCTGTCGGGAATCCTCGAGGACCAGGTCGCTGCAGTCAGCGCGGCCTACGCGCCATGGACCCGGCTCGAGGTCGCCGAGCGCGATTCAGGGTGGGTGCTGCTCGCCGGAAGGCGCGAGGCGTAGCGCATGCTGATCACCACTTGCGCCCACTGCCGCGCACGCTTCCGGGTGTCGCCGCAACAGCTGAACGCCCGCCAGGGCCAGGTGCGCTGCGGGCGCTGCGAGAAAGTGTTCAGCGGATTCGAAGCGCTCGAGCGCTTTCCCGACGACGATACCGGCGGGCGGCTGCTCGCCGCGAGCGACGATCAGCACGTGGCAACCGGGACTGTCGATTTCGAGGTCCTTCCCGACGGGCCGATGCCGGAGATCGAGACGATCAATCCGCAGCTCCCGCCGATTCAGCTCGAGCAATCGCCCCCGGCAACATCCGCGGGATCACGGCGACCCGCCCCGGCGGCGGAAATCACCCTCGAGCCCGTGCCGCGGAAGCCTATTTCTCGAGCCTGGTCATTCGGCGTGGCCCTGCTCGCCGTCGCGCTCGCCCTCGAGCTCACTTATGCGTTTCGCGGACCGCTAGCCCAGCGTTACCCGGCGCTGCGCCCAGGTCTGGAATCGGTCTGCGCGCGGCTTGAATGCAACGTACCCTGGGCGCGCGAGGAGGGAATGCTCAAGCTCGAGGATTCGGAGCTTCTCGAGGTGCCGGGCAAGCCGACCGAAATCGCACTGGGGGCACGCATCCGCAACCTCGCCTCGGTCGCGCAGGAATATCCGCACCTGGAACTCACGCTCACCGACCTCACCGGCCAGGCGGCGCTGCGTCGCGTGCTGCGCCCGACCGATTACCTCGGCAGGCCGCTCGCCCAAGGGGAGGTGCTGCCGGCGGGGGTGGAAATCGCGCTGCAGCTGCGGCTCGAGACGCCGCGCATCAAGGCCACGGGATACGAGTTGCTGCTGTTCTATCCCTGAGGCGCACTAGGCCTCACCCTGCTCCTTGCGCAGGCTCCGAATCATCGAGTCCACCGCACGATCCACCAGCGGCGCATCGTCGATCAGGCGCGCCTCGCCCCGGCGCATCTGTTCGGCGAGCGCTTCGGGCGAGATCGACACCGCATTCGCGCCGGAAACCGGATTGGTGAACAGGTACATCCCCTTGTTGGGGCTGATCCAGGTGAGGCGTGCACGTGCGGGCGCCGCGGCGGCGCGCACGAACTCGACCCACGTCCCGCGCCGCAGGTTGGTCCAGATTCCGGTGCGCGTGAACACGTTGCGCACCGCCGCACCGCGCGGGGCGCGCAGGCGGATCTCCTCCAGCTGGTTGTTGTCGCCCGCCGGCAGGATCTCGCGCTCGAGCTGGGGCGCTTCAAGGGGCGCCGGCGCGGGCGGCTCGGGAACCGCCGCGAGTCCGCGCAGCCCGGCCTTGATCGCCATCGCGTGGCAATCCACCAGCTCGCCAAGGAACGCGTCGCGGCTCGCCCGGCTCATGGCGCCGCGCACCAGCCCATGCTGGATCTGGAGAAGCATTCCCGGCAGCATCACCACGAGGCGTTTGCGCTCCTCCGCCGTGGCCTTCGGCTCGACGCTCCACAGCAGGTCGTCCATGGTGTGCACCAAACCCTGCCACGCGGGCGATCCCTCGCCTTCGGCGAGCTGGACCGTGGCGAAGGCGTTGGCCCAGGTCTCCAGGAGCATCGTGCGCACCGGCGCCGGAACCCACACCCGGACCCTCAGGCGCCGCGACACTTCTTCCTCGCCGACCAGCCGCGCGATTTCCTCGCGCTCGCGCGCCTCGATGACGCGCGAGGAGCGCTGCACGATCTCGGCATCGGCGCGCCCCTGTTCCTCGATGAACGCCTCCACGCGCGCGGCCATCGATTCGAAAAGTGCGAGGTCGGTTTCGAACTCGTGCAGGATGCCGTTGACCACGCCTTCGACCAGGGCCATGGTCGCGCCTCCGCGGGCGTCGCCGTCGTCGAGCCCGATGGAGATCTCGGCCAGCAGGTCGATCAGCCGACGCGCCGGGTGCGACTTCGAGGAAAAGAAGCCCTTGTCGAGGAGCGCCACCTTCAGCGTCGGTATCTGAAGACGCCCGAGCAACGCCTTCACGCTGGCCGGGATGTGTTCGTCCTCGAAGACGAAATCGAAGAGCAATGCGACGATGTCGATCGTCATCGCATCGACGGTGGCGAGCATCGCGCCCTGCGGGGCGCTCTTCAGTTCCTTGAGGATGTTGGCGAGCGCCGGGCCCTCCGCCGCGGGCGACGCTGACTGGTGCATGCGCGTGAGCTCCGCCACGAAAGCCGCCTGGGGCGCGGCCACGGCCTGACTTGCGCCTGCTGCACCACCGAGCAGCTGGGCGAGCGTGCCGAAAGGATCCGTTGCCGGCGCCGGTGTGCTGGGCGCAGCGGCGGCGGCTGCAGGCGGGCGCTTCACGGCGGGCGCGGCGCGGCGCGCGGTGGCACGCACCTCGGGCAGGATCCGGCGCGCGACCAGGTGGGCATTCAGGTCATGGTAGACGCGCTGCAACTCGGACTCGGCCTGTCCCACGAGCTGGCGCAGCAGCGTCATGCGCACCCGGTAGTCGGAATGGATCTGGTCGCAAGCATCCTTCAGGGCGGCGCAGATCATCGCCGGGCTCACCGGGTTCGCGTCGTCTTCGAGCTCGGGGCGCTCCAGCAGGAATCCCATCCGCTGGCTGAGCGCTAAGAGCTCGCCTTCGCACGCGCTCCTCAGCCTGCTCGACATCGCTTTCACCGCGAGGCTGCCCTCGAGGTCCTCGTGCGCGAGCAGCGAAAGCTCCGTGCCCTCAGGCGGGGGCGCGACCGCGGCCGACTCACCGCGCACCTTGCGGTTGAAGAGCTCCACGAAATGCTGCCGGAAAGTCGACTCGATGGCTTCGCGGTGGGCGCGCGCCTGCGAGCGCGCGTCGAGGAAGACGTTCTGCGCGTCGCGATCGAGGGATTTTTCCGCGAGGTCGAAGAGCTCGTCCTCGACGCGGTCGAGCATGCCCGCGAGCGCTCCCCCCATCCGCTCCAGCGCAAGGTCGCGGCAGCCCTTCAGCTCGGTCGCCGACTCCTGGGGGGAAAGTTTCAGCCTGGCGCGCAAATGGCCGGCCAGCGGAACCACGTTGTTGCCCTGGACCATGAACACCACCTTCCTGGCGATCCCGCTGTCGTAGGGCTGTCAATCCACCCCGTAGACCGGAAACTTTGCGTCGCCACCTTTCGGTGGGTTTGCCGTTGCAGAAACGTGCGTTACAGATGTAGCTCGAATCATCGGCCGCGGCCTGGAGGGGGTCAATGCCGTCCGTCGGCCGCCGCGCCCCGCGCGTCCGGAGCCGTGCGGCCCCCGCCCCCCGCTATACTCGACCGATGACGATACTCGTATGCGGTTCAATGGCCTACGACACCATCATGGTGTTTCCGGACCAGTTCAAGAGGCACATCCTGCCCGACCAGATCCATATGCTGAACGTGTCGTTCATGGTCCCGGACATGCGCCGCGAGTTTGGCGGCACCGGCGGCAACATCGGCTACAACCTGAAATTGCTGGGAGAGGAGCCGGCCGTCATGGCCACCGTGGGCCACGATTTCGCCCCCTACGCGCAGCGCCTCGACAACCTCGGCATGGCGGCTACGCACGTGCGCGTGATCGACGACCATTTCACCGCGCAGGCCTTCATCACCACCGATATCGATGACAACCAGATCACGGCGTTCCATCCCGGCGCGATGGCCGTTTCGCATCGCAACCGCATCGCCGACGCGCCTGGCGCTACCCTCGGCATCGTGTCGCCCGACGGGCGCCAGGGGATGATCGAGCACGCCCGTGACTTCGCCCGCGAGCGCATCCCGTTCGTCTTCGATCCCGGCCAGGGACTGCCAATGTTCACCGGGCCCGAGCTCCTCGAGCTCATGCATGGCGCGCGCGCCCTTACCGTGAACGACTACGAGGCGCGCGTCATCGAGGACAAGACCGGGAAGAAAGTGGCCGAGATCGCCCGCGGCATCGGTGCGGTGATCGTGACGCTCGCCGGCGAGGGCTCGATCGTCCACACCGCGGATGGCGAGGTGCGCATTCCGGCGGTAAAGCCCGACACGCTTGTCGATCCGACTGGATGCGGCGATGCCTACCGCGCGGGGCTGCTTTACGGCATGGCGCGCGACTGGGGCTGGGAAAAATCAGCGCGGCTCGCCTCGGTCATGGGATCGATCAAGATCGCGTTTCGCGGCGGCCAGAACCACCACCCGTCGAGGACGGAAATCGAGCAACGATTCGGCGACGCGTTCGGCGCGCCACTCTAGAAGGAGAAAATCCGATGTCCAGATTATTGAAGTCGTCCGTGGCGGCGTGCGCGCTGATGCTGGGCGGTTGCGCCTATCACGCCGGCAGCGCCGATTATCGCGGCTATGAAGCGCGCGGCGAGCAGGCGGTGCGCTTCGGCGTGGTCGAGACGGTTCGTGAAGTACGCATACAGCCGCGCGACACCGGCGTCGGCAGCAGCGCCGGCGCGTTCCTGGGCGGGGTGGCCGGAAGCCACGCCGGAAGGGGCAGCGGCAACATCGTCGGCTTCATCGGCGGCGCCATCATCGGCAGCATCGTGGGCCACAACGTCGAGCAGGCATCCAACGAGCTGCGCGGCCTGGAGGTCACCGTGTTGCTCGATTCGGGCCAATACATCGCGATCGTCCAGGGGGCGGACGAGGCGTTTCGCGCGGGCGACCGCGTGCGGGTGCTCTCCGGGCGAGTGTCGACCCGAGTGACGCATTAGCGCGCCGGCGAGCCGGCTGCTTCGTGCCGTGCGCTGGGTGCGCATGGCGCTGCACATGCTCGCCGCAACGGTCATCCTGCGTGCCCTGTTTCCGTGGGCCTCGAGCGCCCGCAAGCGCGCCCTGGTGCAGTGGTGGTCGGCGAAGCTGATGCGCATCGTGGGTGTCGAGGTCCGTCCCGAGGGCAAGCCGCCGGGCGAAACCGAGGAGGGCGCGATGATCGCCGCGAATCACGTGTCGTGGCTCGACATCTTCGTGGTCTCGAGCGTGCGGCCCACCCGCTTCATCGCCAAGAGCGAGATTCGTGACTGGCCGATCGCCGGCTGGATCGTGGAGCGCTCGGGCACGCTCTTCATCCGACGGGAGCGGCGGCGCGACACCGCGCGCATCAACGAGTTGGTGCGCGCGGCGCTTGCCGAGGGCGACCGGGTAGGACTTTTTCCCGAAGGCTTCACCACCGAGGGCGACCGGCTGCTCGCATTCCACTCGTCGCTGTTCGAGCCGGCGGTGGCAAACCGCGCGCACGTGCATCCCTGCGCCATCCGCTACGAGCACGCCGATGGCTCGCACTGCCGCGCGATCGCCTACGTGGGCGAAACCTCGTTCATGGAGTCGCTCGGCCTGGTGATTCGCAACCGCGGCGTGGTCGCGCGCATCGCTTTCGCCCCGGTGGTGGAGACCGCGGGGCGGGGGCGCCGCGAGGTGGCGGCCGAAGCGCAGGCCGCAGTGGCTACTCTTCTGGGCCTTGCGCCGGCGGACATTGAGCCTCGAAGACAACGCGGTCGTCCAAGCGAACCGCCGTGAGCGCGCGGCCCCACACGCACCCGCTGTCGAGGGCGAGCAGGTCGGGCCGGATGCGCAGTCCCAGGGCCGACCAGTGTCCGCAGACAATCGCGTGGTCGCTGCTGCGCCGGCCAGGAGCATCGAACCACGGCGTCCATTCGGCGCTGGCTTCGCTCGGCTCGCCCTTGAACTTGAGAACCATCGCGCCCCGCGAATTGCAGACGCGCAGGCGCGTCATCGCATTGATGATCACGCGCAGGCGCTCGATTCCCATCAGGGAGTCGTCCCAGTGCGCCGGCTCGTCGCCGTACATGTGAACCAGGAGCCCGCGGTAGTCCGGCCCGCGCAGGCGCGCCTCGACTTCACCGGCCAGCTCGCGCGCGCGCGCCACGCTCCACTGCGGCAGCAGGCCCGCATGCACCATCGCATACCCGCCCTCCACGTGCATCAACGGGCGCTCGCGCAACCATGCCACCAGCTCGTCGCGGTCGGGGGCGCCCAGCACGTCATCGAGCGTGTCGCGCTTGCGCCGTTTCTCCACGCCTTCGGCGACGCAGACGAGGTGCAGGTCGTGGTTGCCGAGCACCGCGATGGCGCGCTCGCCGAGCGCCTTCACGAAGCGCAGGCAGGCGAGTGAGTCGGGGCCGCGATTGACGAGGTCGCCGACGAACCAGAGGCGGTCGCGCGTGGGATCGAAATGCGCCGAATCGAGCAACCGCTCCAGGGGATCGAAGCACCCCTGCAGGTCGCCTATCGCGTAGATCGCCAGGTTTACTTCACCGTCGCGAGCATGTGGTCGACGGACGCCTTCACCGCGTCGTCGGAGAGCGCGGTATTGCCGCCCTTGGGAGGCATTGCGCCCTTGCCCTTGAGGGCCGCGGCGTACAGCGCCTCGTTGCCGGCCTTGAGGCGCGGCGCCCATGCGGCCTTGTCGCCGAGCTTCGGCGCGCCGGCGACTCCGCTCGCATGGCACACGGCGCACACGGAATCGTAGGTCGCCTTGCCGCCGCCCGCGGCCGAGGCGACTTTCACAGGCGCGGCCGGCATCGCCACCGCCGGCATCGCGGCGACCGGAGCCGCGGAGGATGCGGGCGCCGGCTTGGCGGGCGCGTTGGGATCGATCTCCACCTTCGCAACCGGAGCCAGGCGTTTGGCCACCGCTTCCGCGCTCATCGCGGGATCGTCCTTCATCGACCGCGAGCCATAGGACCCGACGGCAAACTGGGCCACCATGATGATCCCGATGACGAGCACGATCGCCCCCACCGCGATGCCGATCGCGAGCTTCACCGGATGGGTGTCGATGTTTTCTTCGATGGGGTCGTGATGGTGGGAACCGGACATGTCTTCCTCGGCAAAATCGCGCGGCAGCAGGGGGGAAATGCAGCGCGAATTATAGCGCGAACCCTCGAACTCATTTAGAATCCGATACATACGCGCCCGTAGCTCAGCTGGATTAGAGTACTGCCCTCCGAAGGCAGGGGTCGCACGTTCGAATCGTGTCGGGCGCGCCAATTGAATACCTCGCTTGTCGCGGCAACCTCAGCGTT
>JANNKG010000124.1:0-3151 GCA_031396185.1 Burkholderiales bacterium
CCCGAAACGGCACGCCCTTGCCCACCAGATAATCGGCGAGGTCGGTGGCGGTTGAGAATCCCTCCAACGCTGCGGCACGCATGCGTTCCGGCACCGGTCGAATTCCGGCGACCAGATCGGCAAACACCGCAAGACAGTCTCTGACCGTATCCACAGTATCGAAAAGGGGCTCCTTGTCCTCCTGGTTGTCCTTGTTGTAGGCCAGGGGCTGCGCTTTCATGACGGTCAGCAACGCGACCAACGCGCCGTATACCCGGCCGGTCTTGCCGCGCATGAGCTCAGGCACGTCCGGGTTCTTCTTCTGCGGCATGATCGAGGAGCCGGTGCAGAAGCGATCGGCGATGTCCACGAAGCCGAAGCTCGGGCTCATCCAGATCACCAGCTCCTCGGACAGGCGCGACACGTGGGTCATGGTGAGCGCCGCCGCGGCCAGGAATTCGATCGCGAAGTCCCGATCGGAGACCGCATCGAGCGAGTTCTCGCAAACGCCGTCGAAGCCGAGCTCGCGCGCCACCGATTCGCGGTCGATCGGGTAGCTCGTGCCGGCGAGCGCCGAGGCGCCCAGCGGCAGGCGGTTCACCCGCCGGCGGCAGTCGGAGAAGCGCTCGGCGTCGCGGCTGAACATCTCGAAGTAGGCCATGAGGTGGTGGCCGAAGGTCACCGGCTGGGCGACCTGGAGGTGGGTGAACCCCGGCATCAGGGTCTCGACGTGTTTTTCCGCCAGGTCGACCAACACCTCGCGAACGCGCTTCAGCAGGCCGGCCAGCGCGTCGATCTCGGCGCGCACCCACAGCCGCATGTCGGTGGCGACCTGGTCGTTGCGCGAGCGGCCGGTGTGCAGCCGCTTGCCGGCCTCGCCCACCAGCTCGGTCAGCCGGTACTCGATGTTGAAGTGGACGTCCTCGCGCTCGATCGACCAGGCAAAGCGCCCCGAGCGGACTTCGTCCATGATCTGGGCCATGCCGCGCTCGATGTCCTGGAGGTCCTTGGCCGTGATCAGCTTGCACCGCGCGAGCATGCGAGCGTGGGCGAGCGAGCCCTGGATGTCGAACTCCGCCAGCCGCTGGTCGAAATCGACCGAGGCGTTGAAGCGTTGCGTGAGGGCGTCGAGGGGCTCGGCGAACCGGCCGGACCACGCCTTGCCGGCCGATCCTGCCGCGCCGCCCGGCTTGTCGTCTTGTTGCATGGAAACGGCGGCGGTGGCCAAATTGAAGACGTGGCGAGTATAAATCAGACGGGTGCGGGTATCCGGTTGCCGAACTTCTGCAACCTGGGCGTGATGCTGCGCTCGCTGCTGCTTGCGAACCTGTTCGTGATCGCCGCAGCGCTGGTGCGCGCATCCTCGCTTGCCGCCGCAGCGCTCGAATTCCAGCTGATGGCGGCCTATCTCGAGCCGGTGCTGATCGTGAGCCTGCTCGCGCTTTGCGCCGCGCGCCGCGCGCTGCACGCGATGGGCTACGCCGCCGCCCTCGCGGCGATCGCGGCCTTCGAGATCCTGGTGGCGTGGGTCGTAGCGCTCGCCGCAGCGGAGCTCATGCCCGGAATGCGCTCGATGCCACTGGCCCACGTCGCCCTGCTCACCCTTTTCGTTACGGCCTGCATCCTGGGTTACTTCGACCTGCGGGCACGGGCGCTCTCCCCGGCCGTCGCGGAGGCGCGCATCCAGGCCCTCCAGGCGCGCATCCGCCCGCACTTCCTCTATAACAGCATCAACGCCGTGCTCTCGCTGATCCGTTCCGAGCCGCGCCGAGCCGAGCGCGCGCTCGAGGACATGGCCGACCTGTTTCGCGTGCTGATGGCCGACAACCGGACGCTTGCGCCGATCGGCAGCGAGGTCGAACTCGCCCGCCAGTACCTCGCGATCAAGACCTTGCGCCTGGGCGAGCGGCTGCGGGTGTCGTGGCGCACCGAGGGCATGCCCACCGACGCGCTGGTGCCCCCCTTGATCCTCCAGCCGCTGGCGGAAAACGCCGTGTACCACGGCATCGAGCCCTCGCCCGACGGCGGTGAGGTCGCCATCGAGGTGCAGTTATCCGGGGGGCAGCTGGTGATGACCCTTACCAATCCGCTCCCCGCCGAAAGCCGGCAGACGGTGGGCAACAAGATGGCCCTGGCCAACATCCGCGAGCGCCTGCAACTGCATTACGACGCCGAAGCGAGCATGAAGTCCGAAGTCCGCGACGGAATCTACCGGGTGACCATCCGGATCCCCTACCTGACGGCGCCCGCGTGAGCCTTGCCCGCGAAGACGTCCCGCGCCTGCTCATCGCCGACGACGAGGCGCCGGCGCGGGCACGGCTGCGCGACCTGCTCGACGAATGCCGCGACAGCTTTCCGCTCGCCATCGTCGATGAGGCACGCACCGGGCGCGAGGCACTCGCAGTAGTGAATCGCGAGAAGGTCGACATCGTGCTGCTCGACATCCGCATGCCCGAGATGGACGGCATGGAGGCGGCCCGCCACATCGCCGGCATGGACCAGCCGCCCGCGATCATCTTCACCACCGCGTTCGACGCCTATGCCCTCAAGGCTTTCGAGGTGAACGCGATCGACTACCTGCTGAAGCCGATCCGGCTGGAGCGCCTCCTGGCGGCGCTCAACAAGGCACGTGCCGGTGCGCCGGTCTCGCGCCAGGCGCTCGCCGCGGCCGCAAACCAGCCGCGCCGCCACCTTTCGGTCCACGAGCGGGGCAAGATCCACCTGGTTCCGATCGTCGACATCCTCTACCTGCGCGCCGAGCTCAAGTACGTGACGGTGCGAACCGCGGAACGCGAACACCTGGTGGAGGAGTCCCTGACCCACCTCGAGGAGGAATTTGAATCGGCTTTCGTGCGCGTCCACCGCAACTGCTTGGTGGCCCGCGCTGCGATCTCCGGATTCGAGCGCAACTCCGAGGAGGCCGAATCGGGATGGGCGGTGGTCATCAAGGCCACCGGCGAGAAGCTGCCCGTCAGCCGCCGGCAGCACCACATCGTCAAGGAATTCCGTTAAAGGACGCCCGAATTTCGCGAAACCGCTGACATCGTTTGCCCCCTCTCCCTCGGGCGCCCGCAATGGGGCAAGGGCGTGGGAGAGGGTTGGGGAGAGGGTTCATTCCCAGTACGGCGGGTCGCCAAAGGTCTTGCGCAGGATCTCGATGAAGATCTTGACC